>NZ_JASHKX010000019.1:0-129885 GCF_030058635.1 Rhodococcus sp. IEGM 1305 | reverse complement strand
TCCTCGACCTGCTCCTTGAGGAACCACTGCATGAACTGCTCGCCGAGGTAGTCGCCCTCCTCGCGGGCGGTGCTGGCCAGCTGCACGATCTGCTCGGTGACCGTCTGCTCCTGCGTCAGGGCGAGGGCGATCGGCTCGCGTGCGTTCTCGAACTGGCCCTTCGCCGCGTCGACACCCGACAGTTCCACGGAGATGTCGCGGTCGAGGAAGTACTGGACGATCATCATGGCGTGGTTGCGCTCTTCGACGGCCTGCTTGTAGAAGTGCTTGGCCAACTGCGGCAGGTCCGCATTGTCGAAATAGACGGCAGTCGCGATGTACTGGTGTGACGCGTTGAATTCGTTGCGAATCTGGTCGTGGAGCAGAGCGTGGAATTTCGTCTTGTGCGCGTCAGTCGAAGTCATGAAATGGATAATATCGCTGGTCAGACCGGGTGTCATCCAAGTTGAACCTAATTTTGGGAAGCTTGCCCAAACTAAAGTCAACCTAATTTCGGGACCATTCTGATGTCATTTTCCTAACCTCAGCTGGCGGCGGATCCCCGACGGGAACGAGGCAAACCACGTCGGCGGGGCCTCGCCCGTGTATAAAATTCACAGCGTTCTGACGGCGCGGCCCGGAGGGGCAGACACATGGTGAGTCGATCCGGTGCGTGGCTAGCGTTGATTCTCGGTGCCCTTTTCCTGGGGGCGGCGATTCCGGCCCCGGCGCAGGCCGAACCGTTGTATCCGTGGCCGGATCCCGACCCGTTCTATCTCGCTCCGGCCGACCTCGGGGTCCTTCGTCCCGGCGACGTCGTGCGGACGCGGCGAATCGACACCTGGATGTACGCGAACTCGGACGGGTGGCAGATCGCGTTCCGGTCGACGAACTCGACGGGACATCCGATCCTGGCCGTCACCACGGTTCTGCTTCCTCGCGGTGTTGCGAATCCTCCGCTCGTGTCGTATCAGGCGATCGTGAATTCGCTCGGAACCAAGTGCGCCCCGTCGCGGTCGTTGTTCAATCTGGAACTGCAGGAGTCGCCGGGCCTGTATCTGGGCCTGCAACGCGGCTGGGCGGTCTCGGTGCCCGACCATCTCGGCCCGACCGGCGCCTACGGTGCCGCGAAACTCGGCGGCATGATCACCCTCGACAGTGTCCGGGCGGTGCAGCGGGTGGCCGAACTGGGGTTGTCGCACAGCCCGGTGGCGCTGGCCGGGTATTCGGGTGGGGGAATGGCCAGCGCGTGGGCCGCGGCGCTGGCCCCGAGTTATGCGCCGGAGCTGAAACTCGACGCGGTGGTGGCGGGTGGGATTCCCGCGGACCTCGAGCAGATGGCCCAGGGCCTGGGATTCAATCCGCACCCGGGGTTCGGGCTCGCGTTCGCTGCCGCGATCGGCTTGGAAAGGGAATACCCGGAACAGCTACCGATTTCGTCGCAGCTGAACGCGACCGGACTGTGGCTGCGCGAGTGGATGTCGAACGAATGCCGCCGGTTCCTCCTGTTTCACGGCGCCTTCCGCAGCGCCGGACAGCTGGCCGCATCGACCAGCCTCATGGCGAGTTCGGGCGCGCATCAGGTGCTGCGCGACAACAGTCTGCGGTACTTCGAAGGTGTCCCGACCGCACCCCTCTACCTGTGGCACGGCACCCTCGACGGGCTGACACCGTTCGATTCGATTGCCGAGACCGCGCACCGCTACTGCGCCGCCGGTGCCAGACTGACGTTCGTCCCGTACGAGATATCCGAGCACATGACGACGGCAGTGGTGGGCTTTCCGGACGCGTACGAATACGTGGCCGCGCGGTTCCGCGGCGAACCGGCGCCCACCCGATGCTGACCCGACAGGGTCAGACGCCGCCGCCCGCCCTCTTCGGCGCACCCGGCCGGATCGGTGAGTTCCCGCTCATCTCGCGGGCGATGAAATCCTCGATGTCGAACAGGTTGTCGCCGGCACGCTCGACGATGGTGAGCAGGGTGTGCATGCTCGCGACCTCCTCGACCTGTTCCTCCAGGAACCACTGGATGAACCGCTCGCCGAGGTAGTCGCCGGTGTCGCGGGCCGTTCGGGCGAGCTTCGTGATCTGTTCCGTGACGACGCGTTCCCGTTCCACCGCCAGAGCGACGGGGGCGCGCACCGAATCGAAATCGGTGACCACGTCGTCGATGCCGGGGACGGTCACTTCGAGGTTGTTATCGATCAGGTACTGGATCATCATCAGCGCGTGGCCGCGCTCCTCGGCGGCCTGCGAATAGAACCGGCGAGCCAGTTGCGGCAGATCGTGCGAGTCGAAATAGACGGCCACCGCGATGTACTGCTGGGACGCGGTGAACTCGTTGCGGATCTGCTGCAGCAGGAGGGCGTGGAACTCGGTGGGGGTCTTCGTCGCCGATTGAGACATGAGTGTCAGTTTACGGGCGTCGGTCACGGTCCGGTGGTGACCAGTTCGGCCGGGACCTGACGGTCGTTCGCCAGCGCGTCGAAGAACTGCGACGCCCGGTCGTGATCCCAGAGCAGCACGTTCCCGGCACCGTCGACGTCCTCGAAACCGCCCACGGGGACGGTGGTGGTGACCATGTCGCCGCGTACCGCCCAGGCGAGTGCGGCGAGGTGCCAGATGTGGTCGCTCTCGTCGACACGCAGCGATGCGGCGGTGTCGGTGACGAGCGGCCAGACGCGGAACGGGTTGAGCCACGTCGCGGGACTGGTGGCCTTCGACATCAACGCCGCCATGAACATCCGCTGATGGTTCATCCGGTCGATGTCGGCGAGCGCGGTCGCGCGGCTGCGGACGAAGCCGAGGGCCTGCGCCCCCGTCAGTTCCTGGCAGCCGGGTGCGAGGTTGATCCCCGCGAGCGGATCGTCGATGGCGGTGTCCAGGCACATGTCGACGCCGCCGATCGCGTCGACGATCCCGGCGAACCCACCGAATCCGATCTCGGCGTAGTGGTCGATGTGCAGACCGGAGGCCTCCTCGACCGTCTGGGTCAGCAGTTGCGGACCGCCGAACGCGAACGACGCGTTGATCTTGTCCTCGCCGTAGCCGGGGATCGATACGTACGAGTCGCGCGGGATGCTCACCATCGTCGCCGGGCCGCCGCCGTTGGGGACGTGCACCACGATGATGGTGTCGGTGCGGTCGGGGCCGCTGTTGCCGCCGGTCGACAACTCCTGTTCCTGCTCGGGGGTCAGCCCGGTGCGGCTGTCCGAACCGACGAGCAGCCAGTTCGTGCCGGGGGTGTCGTCGATCCGGCCGGGGTAGTCGGCCACGGCGTCGATCCGGTTCAGCGAACTGTCGAGGTAGTACGTCATGCCCGCGAGCGCCAGGACCAGCACCAGGAACAGGATGCCGATGCGCCGGCCCCAGTTCCGCGTGCGCTTGGGACGTCGCTGCCCCGGGGGCTCCGGGGTCCGCGGCGGTGCGAGCGGCGGCGGCGGTGGTGGCGTGCGAGGGGGACGCCGGTCGGGCACCCGAGGCGGCGGTGGCGGCGCGTCGCGGTACGGCTGCGGCGTCTGGGTGGGCGCGTAGCCGCGCGGACCCTGCGGCGGCGCCGACCGGGACAACTGCGGTTCGGGGGCCTGCGACCACGCCTGCTGGGGCGGCGGCGGGGCGCCCCGACCGTCGCGGCGGATCACCTGGGTGCCCTCCGGCGGCGGCGCCGGGGGGCCCTGCCGGGGAGCGGGGTGGCGCGGGCGGGGCGCAGGAGGTCCCTGTTGCGGGGGACCTTGCGGTGGCACCCGCCGCGTCTGCGGAGGAATCCGCTGGTCAGGCGGCGGCATTCGGCGGTTCGGGGGCGGCGGCACCTGCTGCCCGCCCTGCGTCCGCCGGGGCGGACGGGGCGGCAGCGGAGGATAGGGGGCGTCGCCGGTCACCCACGCGACTTTACTGGTCCCGCCGGATTACGGAATCCAGCCGACGTGCCCGCGCAGGGCGGCGTAGCCGACGAACGCGACCGAATCGATGGTGGCGTGGGCGATCACGAGAGGCCACAACCGTCCAGTCTTCTGCCAGTACCGGCCGAACACCAGACCCATGGCGACGTTTCCCAGCCCGCCACCGAAACCCTGGTAGAGGTGGTACGTCCCGCGGAGCACCGCCGACGCGAGCAGCGACGAGTTCTCGCTCCACCCGAGTTGCCGCAGTCGGGTGATCAGATATGCGACGACGAGCACTTCCTCCGCGCCGGAGTTCGCGATCGCCCACAGGATCAGGGCCGGCAGCCGCCACCAGTGATCCCCGATCGTGCTGGGCACGACGGTGAGGTTGGCGCCGATTGCGCGGGCCAGCAGGTAGAAGCCGAGCCCGGGCAGACCGATCAGTGCGGCGAGCCCGACGCCCTGCGTCGCGTCGGGACGCCACCGGGGCCGGCCGAGCCCGACGGCGCGCGGGCCGAGGCCGCTGCGCCACAGGAGGTACAGACCCAGCGCACCCCAGGCGAGAAGTTTCACGACGCCGAGCAATTGCCGGGCGACGTCGATGATCTGGTTCTCCGCGCGGGAGACATTGAGGGCGACGGCCTGATCGGCGAGGTTGCCCGGGGTCAGCAGCGATTCGGACAGCGACAGGAGCCCCGACAGTCCGCTCGTCCCGAACGTGACGAGCAGGACGATCGTGATCTCGATCCACAGGGCCCGCCGCTCACTCCCGGTGGCCGGCGGAGCGGCCGGTTCGGGTGAGGCGGGCCGTATCCAGGAGGCGAGCGTTGCACGCGAGATCACGCGGCACACGCTAGCGCGCGCCGAACCGGAATGCCGATCAGCCGCGCGCGCGGAGTCCGTTCACGAACGGGCATCCCACCAGCAGCCGGATCGCCCTGCTCAGCGCGACGGCGTCGTCGACCGGCGCGGAGAACGGCATCCAGATGTCGCGGTCGCCGTGATCGTTCTCGACGCGCAGTCGCAGTCCGTACCGGTCGATGCCCAGCGGGCGGACGCGTCCGCGTCGCATGTGGGGCGGCAGTTTGCGGGACAGCATGTCGATGAGGTCTCGGTGGTCCTCGTCGAGGTGCTGGAGCCAGGCGGTCTCCATTTCCCAGAACGGGTCGGGCCGGGCGGCGAGCAGGTCGTCGAGGGCGACGGGTTCGGCGCCACTGGAATCGGCGACCACCGCCGATTCGAGGCGGAGTTGCAGCAGCGTCGCATCGTGCCCGACGTCGAGAAGTCCGGGGTGCGGGTACTCGGAGGCCACCTCGTCGGCCAGCGTCCGGGTGTGTGCCTCGCAGAGCGCGTGGAGGTTGCCGCGCAGCCAGACGAGTGACCGCACGGGCTCACGCAGCGCGAGTGGTGAGTTGTCGGTCAGCTCGAGCACAGCGGGGATCCCGCCGCCACCGGCGAGCCAGGACAGCGTGGCGGCCGCCGATTCGGTGGGCACGGCGACCACGACGTCGCCCCCGGACCGCAGGTGGTGTACCGACGTGACGGTCGGTGCGCTGCCTTCGACGGCGAGTACCGCGTCCTGGGTCCGTGCGCACGAGCTACGCACACGCTCGGCGGTGGACGGACCGGTGGTCGTGACGGGCATGGAGCCTCCTTCAGGTTCCGCGATACTGAGGTAACCCTAACCTAATGTGGGCCGGTCGGCGATGGCAAGACCCCGAGACGAATCCGGTCCACGAGGTGGGCATTACGGTGGGGAGGTGGCTATACCTCTCTCCCTCGGTGTCCCGCGCTCCCGTGGACCGCAGTCGTTGCTCGCCGAACTTCTCAGCGGATCCCAGGACACCGGCCCGGCCGCAGGCGGCGCGCTCGGACCGCGGGTGGTCCCGGCGTCCGCACTGCTCGACGCCGCCGGGACCGACGCCGGCCGCATCATCGTGGGTCTCGACGTCGACCCCGCCGTTCTCCGCACCAGCGAGCAGGCCTCCTACGAGGCGGTCCGGTTCCACCTCGACTGCCCCGCGGGCCAGCTCGGCGACGCGGTCGCGCTCCGGCTGCCGTCTCCGCTCGCGGTGTTCTTCACCGCCGACGGCAGCGACGACCCCGGTCTCGCCGAGACGGCGCAGCAACTCGCGGACGCCGGCCGCATCCCGGGCCTCGCGAGCGGGCGCGGCATCGGCGAGGTCGCCGACTTCCTGGCCGTCCTCGCGCATGCGGACGTCGGGTATGTGGCGAGGGCACGCGGCACGGCCGAGGTGCTCGCGCTCCTGTCCGGGACGGTCGCGTCCCTTCGCGGCGACGATGTGCGGGCGGCGCTCGCGGCACCGGATCCGACGAGGCTCACCTCTCTGATCCCCGAGGCCGCGGAGGCCGTCCGCGAGGTCCTGCTGGGGGTCGAGGTACACGACCCGGCGCTCGTCGCCCGTGAGCTGGCGGACGCGGGTCTGCGGTAAAACATTCACCGCCAATGCGCCGGTCCGTCAACGCTCGGTGCGTAATCTCGTAGGCGTGCCAAAGATCGCGTATTTCGGACCCTCGGGAACCTTCACGGAGATGGCGCTTGCCCAGCTCGAGGCCGCGGGTGCCTTCGACGGCCCGGTCGAGCGGGTAGCCGCGACGAGTCCGCCCGCCAGCCTGGCCAAGGTGCGCGACGGCGTCGTCGACGGCGCCGTCGTTCCCATCGAGAGCTCCGTGGAGGGGGCAGTGGTGCCCACCCTCGACTCGCTCGCGCTGGGCGACCGCCTGCAGATCGTGGCCGAGACCGAGCTCGACGTGGCGTTCACGATCCTCGGCGGGGCCGGCATCGAGCGGCTCGATCAGGTGCGCACCGTGCGGGCGTACCCGGTGGCGGCCGGCCAGGTGCGAATCTGGCTGGAGGAGAACTGCCCCGGCGCCGAACTCCAGACGGCGTCCTCCAACGCAGGCGCCGCCGAGGACGTGGCGAACGGCCTCGCCGACGCCGCCGTGTCCACCGCCCTCGCCGGCGAACGGCTCGGGCTGCGCAGCCTCGCCGACGGGGTGGCGGACGAGAAGAGCGCCCGCACCCGGTTCGTTCTCGTCACCGCGCCGACCCAGGTGCCCGCACGCACCGGCGGCGACCGCACCTCGGCCGTGCTCGAACCCCACAACACCCCCGGCTCCCTCGTCGGTGTGCTCTCCGAGTTCGCGACCCGCGGAATCGATCTCATCCGGATCGAATCGCGCCCGGTGCGCACCACCCCCGGCTTGTACCGCTTCTTCGTCGACTGCATCGGGCACATCGACGACCCGCTCGTCGCCGAGGCGTTCCGTGCGCTGCACCGCAAGTCGCACGTGCGGTTCCTCGGGTCCTGGCCCGCGGCGAACCCCAGCGGCCCGCCGCCGCCGTCCGACGGAGACGCAGCGGACTGGATCGAACGAATCCGTCAGGGAGAGAGGGAATCGTGAGCGGCAAGCTGATCCTGGTCCGGCACGGGCAGACCGAGGCCAACGTCGAGCGCAGGCTCGACACCCGGCTGCCCGGTGCCCGGCTGACACCCGAAGGGCTCTCCCAGGCCGAACGACTGGGCACCGACCTCGCCGCGAAGGCGACGACGGTCGCCCTCGTGTCCTCGCAGGCACTGCGCGCCCGGCAGACGGCGCGATTCGTCGAACTGGCGTCGGGCATCGCCGTCCAGGTGCGGGAGGGCCTGCACGAGGCACAGGCCGGTGAACTCGAGGACCGCAGCGACGAGGAGTCGCACAAGCTGTTCATGAAGACGTTCCACCTGTGGCACACCGGCGAACTGGACGCCCGCGTCCCCGGCGGGGAATCCGCCCACGACATCCTCGAACGGTATGTGCCGGTCGTGGACTCCCTGCGTGAGCAATACCTCGACGACCCGGCGGAATCGGGAGACGTCGTGCTGGTCAGCCACGGCGCCGCCATCCGGCTCGTGGCAGCGCAACTCGCCGGAGTGCCCGGGTTGTTCGCCGCCAACAATCATCTGGCCAACACGCAGTCGGTGGAGCTGACACCACTCGCGGGCGGCGGCTGGGAGTGCGTGCGCTGGGGAACCGTCGAGCCACCGTTCGAACACCGGGTGATCCCCGGCGCCGACGACCCGATGGGGTGACGTCGTTGCGCGCACCCTGGGGTTGCGCGACGATGGAGGAAACCGTCCTCGAGGAGTGACGGCGGTGGATTGGTTCGTTGGCGATGACTATTCGCTCGGTCGGCTGCTCGTCACCGAGGGGCTCGCCGCGATCTATCTCGTCGCGTTCGTGGCTGCGAGAAACCAGTTCAGGCCGCTCGTCGGCAGCAACGGGATGCTGCCCATCCCGAACTTCCTCCACGCCGTCACATTCGGACGTTCACCGAGCATCTTCCATTTCCACTACTCGGACCGATTCTTCGAGGCGGTCTGCTGGACCGGCGCCGGACTGTCCCTCGCCGCGCTGCTCGGTCTGACGCAGGTCATCCCGCTCGCGGCGTGCATGTTCGTGTGGTTCGCCCTGTGGGTGCTGTACCTCTCGATCGTCAACGTCTCCCAGATCTGGTACAGCTTCGGCTGGGAGTCGTTGCTGCTCGAAGCGGGTTTCCTCGCGATCTTCCTGGGCAATGCGTCGGTCGGTCCGCCGATTCTCGTGCTGCTCGTGCTGAGGTGGTTGCTGTTCCGCCTCGAGTTCGGCGCCGGGCTGATCAAGATGCGCGGCGACCGATGCTGGAAGGACCTCACCTGCCTGTACTACCACCACGAAACCCAGCCGATGCCCGGACCGTTCAGCTGGTATTTCCACCAGCTGCCGAAGCCGCTGCACAAGGTGGAGGTGCTCGGCAACCACTTCGCCCAGTTGGTGGTGCCGTTCGGGCTGTTCGCGCCGCAACCGGTCGCCGCCGTCGCCGCGACGATCATGATCGTCACCCAGCTGTGGCTGGTGGCGAGCGGTAACTTCTCGTGGCTGAACTGGACGACCATCGTGCTGGGACTGTCCGTCATCCCGGACAGCGTGTACGAGAAGGTGCTGCCCGTCGACGTCCCGGCCGCCGGCGACTCGGCGCCGATGCCCTTCGTCGTGCTGGTGATCGCGGTGACGGCTCTCGTCGTCGTGTTGAGCTACTGGCCGATCCGCAACTTGATCTCCCACGGGCAGCGCATGAATGCGTCATTCAACAAGTGGCATTTCGTCAACACGTACGGCGCGTTCGGAAGCATCACCCGGGTGCGTTACGAGGTGATCGTGGAGGGCACGTCGGACACACACGCCAGTGTGCGTTCCGAGTGGAAGGAGTACGGGTTCAAGGGGAAACCGGGAGACGTTCGCCGGCGGCCGCGGCAGTTCGCGCCGTATCACCTTCGGCTCGACTGGTTGTTCTGGTTCACGGCGATCTCGCCCGGCTACGCCGAACCGTGGTTCCGGGGTTTCGTCGAGAGGCTGCTGCGGAACGATCGCGACACCCTGAAGCTGTTGCAGTACAACCCGTTCCCGGAGGAACCGCCGAAACACGTGCGTGCGCGCATGTACCGGTACGAATTCACCACCTGGAAGGAGCGCCGCGAGACCGGCGCGTGGTGGAAGCGGCAACCGGTGTAGGTCAGTGGAGCCGGTCGGCCAGCGACTCCAGCGCCTGCCGCAGGCGCGGCGGGGTGCCGGGGCTGAGCGACGACCACGCCACCCCGTGCGCGGAGACACTGGACGTGCCGACGATGCGTCCCGCCGACGTGTCGAAGACCGTGACGGGCCCACCCACGGGGTCGTACCGTCCGTCGCCGTAGACGATTCCGACGATCTCGGCGTAGGTGGTGCAGGCTGCCATCGCGTTGCCGAGGACGGTCGCGTCGACCGCGCTCACCCCGAGTGCGGTGAGGGCGGCGGCGAGCGACTTGCCGTCCCCGCCCTGATCGAAGGCTTCGCCGAGCTGGACCGTGGGTGCGTTGACGACGCCGACGTTCATCGGGTCGGCGGCCCCCAGCGCTCCGATGACGGGGGCGAAGATGTCGGCGCCCGCATCCTGGACGACATACGTGTCGCCGGCGCGCAGGGCCAGCACCGAGAGGGTTTCGCCCTGGGAGATGCACAGCCTCGAGATGCTGCCGTCGACGTACCAGCGCAGGGCGATCTCCCACAGCGGTCGGGCGAGAACCCGGAGGCGGTCGGCGAGTTCGGGGTGAACCCCGCCGCCCGGGAGCAGATCCCGGGCGGCGAGGGTGTCGACGGCGCCGCGGAACGCTGCGTCCCTAGCGTCGTACGTGTCGTACCGCGGGGTGGCGTCGAGCACCACCGGCAGCACGTCGAGTGCGAGCGTGTCGACGAGATAATCCATTTCGTCGAGGCTCAGGGTCACCGCCGGGAGGGTCGGTACGCCCGGCTGGGTGCCCAGATCGATCACCGTCCGGACTCCCGGTGGTCGGGGTTCGCACCGATGACCGACGGTATGACGGTGCGCCCGTCGGAGAAGTGCTCGAAGTTCTTCAGGTAGTCGGGGGTCTCCCGCTCGTCCTCGTCCTGTGAACCCGCCCCGGCCGCGCCGCGCCCGACCGTCATCGGTCCGCTACCGGTGGCGCCGCGCGCCGCCGCAGCCGGGTTCACTTCGGCGCGAACGTCTCCGATCACCCCGCCGGGTGCGGTTGCCGGTGCGCCGGGCCGCGCGCCCTGGCCGCCGTCCGTCTTACCCCAGCCTTCCGGCAGGGTCGCCCCGCCTACGGCGCCGGCGCCGATCGCACCGACCGAGGTGCGGGCTGCCGCAGCACTGGTCGAGGCAGAGCCGCCGCTGTACGCGCCACCGGACATCATCGGCGCACCGCCCACCATCGGGGTGACGCCGCCACCGGTGACCGCGGACAACGCCGCGCCACCGATGTTGCTCGCCGCCGACGTGGCGGTGGAGACCGTGGTGCCCGCGATGCTGCCGACCTGCGACGCGGCCGTGGTGACGGCCGGGTTCTGGCCGGCGGCCATCAGTGCGGCAGCCGCGGCACGGGTCGGATCGAATTCACCGTCGAACGGGATTTCGTCGAACGTCCCGACCTCCTTCGAATCGGCCTTCGTGACGATCCGAGGGGGCTGCCTGTACGTGCGTTTGAGCGCCAGGATGTTCGACGCGGCCTCGTAACCCTCCATCACGAGACCGGCGCGAATGTCCATCGCGCGGTCCGCGGCTTCCGCGGCCGCGGCGGTGCCGTTGAGCGCGCCACCCGTCGAATACGCGGTGGCCTTCGCGGTCTTCACGGCGACGATCTCGGGGATGCTGGGCATGATGAGCGCGGCAGTGGTGTAGGCGCCGGCTTCGAGCCCCGCTTTCGCTGCGGTGTCCGCGGCGAGTTCGGCGCATTCGGCCGTCCACACCGTGAACGGCGTGATCTTCGCGAGCGCCGCGACCGCCGAGACACCCTGCCAGCCGGCCGCGAGTTCGGCCATCACGCGGACCAGCGTGAGGTTGGCGTCGACGAAGCTCGTGGACAGCGCCGTCCACGCCGCGCTCGCCACGCTCAGCGGCACCGGGCCCGCGCCGGCGGCGAGGGTGGTCGAGTTGACGGTCGCCCCTCGGGGCAACCAGATGACACCTGTCAGTCCCATGGTCATGCGTGATCTCCTAGTGGTCTCGAGGCGCCGGCCGTCACATGCCCGCAGCGAGGGACGCGCCGAGCGCGAGGTCCTCGGCGACGTACAGCGCGGCCTGGGTGCGGAGCGTGTTCGCGGTCTCGCGCATCTCGAGAATGCCCTGGGCGACAGCGGGAGTGAACGTGTTGGCAACGGTGTTGAAGTAACCGGCCGCGTGCAGAGACACCTCTTCGCTCCCGGAGGGCAGCACGCGGATGGCCGCGGAGTTGAGAGCGACCGCGGTCTCGAGACGCGCGGCGAGCGCGTCGAGTTCCACGGCGGCGGCGACAAGAGCTTCAGGTGCGACGTGCAGAGCTGGCATGGCGTCGAACTCCTTCTTGACCTAGGCAGGCGGAAGGCAGTTGCCCCCCGGCAAACGAACTGCATGTGCAGCTGTCCCTACACACTTGGACGCTGCAACGCGCTCTTCGGTTCCCCCCGATCCCGAGAATTTCTTCTCGGGAAAACCGTTCATCCCCAGCCGAGCTCGTGCAAGCGATCTTCTTCTATCCCGAAGTAGTGCGCAACCTCGTGTATCACGGTGACGGCTACCTCGTGGACGACTTCCTCCTCCGAACTGCAGATTTCGAGGAGGGCGTCGCGATAGACGGTAATCGTATCGGGCAGCGATCCGCCGTAATGGCTGTCCCGTTCCGTCAGCGCGATCCCGTGGTAGAGGCCCAGAAGATACGGGTCCTCGTCGTTGCGGTCGTCGACGAGGACGACGACGTTGTCGATCGCGGCCGCGAGCCGGGGTGGGATCAGATCGAGTGCGTCGCCCACCAATTCCTCGAATCGGTCGGGCGTCATGCTCACCGCCACATCAGTTCCCGGGGACCGGAGCGGCGCCGGGAAGCGGCGTCGGTATCGACCTGCCCTCCGGGATCGGCGGCGGCGGCACGGGTGCCGCGCCGTTGATGAGGATCTCGCCCTTCGCCGAACCGGTGATGGTCGAGAAGCCGCCGGCGTCGGTCTCCTTGCCCACCGAGCAGTTCACCCGCCTGCTGCCCGCGAGCCAGCTGTCGAGTTCCAGGTTGTCCCAGAACAGCGTGAGCGTCTTGTTCCGCAACGCGTCGGCGGAACCGAGATACTCGTTGGCGGCCTGCGTGCACACACCCTCGAGGTACTTGTCCTGGTCTTCGACGGTCGGCATCGACGCGGGGAACTGGGTGGCCAGATCGACGACGGAGATCACTTCGAAGGCGTGGGGTTGCGCGCAGTCGACGGGATCGGTGGGCACGTTCTGGTTGATGCCGATGCAGGTGCCCGGATCCCAGATGTTGGATTGGTCCTGCTCGGCCACCTTGCCGGTGAACGGCAGCAACGTTCCTGCGGTGCTGGAGAATTGGAGACCGCACCGCAGTGTCCGCTCGCCCGCCGCCCAACCGGACTCGCTGGGGAACATGAGACCCACGCTGAACTTGCCGTACGGATCGAACTTCGCGCCGAGGTAGGTGTCGACGGCGGGCACACAGTGTTCGTCGCGCAACGCGGCGAACCGCAGCGCACCCGGGTAACGCGAACCCGGACCGAACTCGGCGCCGGGGTACACGCTGAGATCCAGCGGCGCCGCCACCTCGAACCGGTGTTCCTCCGAGCAGTCGACCTTCGCGACGTCCTTCCGGTCCTCCTGCGGATCGTTCGACGGCGTCCAGTCGAGGCAGTCGCCTGCCGCCGCCGAAGCGAACGCGTCACCCTCCACCGAACCCGTCGCCTGCGGTCCGGAACCGGTGGAGTGCGCGGGGAGATTCTCGCTGCGGTTGAAACCGCCGGCGATCGCGAACGTGGCGATCGCCGCCACCACGGCACCTGCCGCGACGGCCGCGAGCGCGCGACGCGTCGTGGTCGCGGACATGCTGCGGGGCGCCTTCTCCGGTTGCCCGGCATTCTTCGGCTGGGGTTCGGCGCCGTTCGACTGATCTGAGGACATCGATTTCCATAATGCCTGTTCCGATCGTGGAAGCAGAACAACTCCCGCAATCGGCTCGAACCTGGCGTAACTTCGACGACCATGAGTGACGATCCTCAGCAGTCCGCCGAGCCGGTGGATCCTGAACTGCAAGAGCTCGCCGGGCGCGTGTTCGACACGGCACGATCCGGTGACGCCGTGTCCTTGGCCACGTACCTCGACGCGGGTGTCCCGGTGAACCTGGCCAATCAGAACGGCGACACCCTGGTGATGCTGGCCGCCTACCACGGTCACGCCGTCGCCGTTCAGGTCCTGATCGACCGCGGCGCCGACGTCGACCGCCTCAACGACAAGGGACAGTCTCCGCTGGCAGGGGCGCTGTTCAAGGGTGAGGACGCCGTTGTGCGGACCCTCGTCGCCGGCGGTGCCGACGCCACGGCCGGCCACCCGACCGCCGTCGACGCCGCCCGCATGTTCGGCCGCGAGGACCTTCTGAGCCTGCTGGAACCGAAACCGGAGTGAGCCGCTCAGCGGCGCCCGGTAGGGTTTGAAGCCGTGATTGACCTGAAGTTCCTCCGCGAGAACCCCGACGCCGTCCGCGAGTCGCAGCGCACCCGTGGCGAAGATCCCGCCCTGGTCGACGCATTGCTCGAGGCCGACGCGTCCCGGCGCGCCGCCGTTCTCGCCGGCGACAACCTGCGTGCCGAGCAGAAGGCGTTCGGCAAGAAGGTCGGGCAGGCGTCCCCGGAGGAGCGTCCGGCGCTGCTCGAGGGCTCCAAGGAACTCGCGGCCAAGGTCAAGCAGGCCGAGGCCGAGCAGCACGAGGCGCAGGCCGCGCTCGACGCCGCGCACCGGGCGATCTCCAACGTCGTCCAGGAGGGCGCCCCCGCGGGAGGTGAGGACGACTTCGTCACCCTCGAGACGGTGGGCGACATTCCCGCGTTCGACTTCGAACCCAAGGACCACCTCGAGCTGGGTGAGTCGCTGGGGCTGATCGACATGGAGCGCGGCGCGAAGGTTTCCGGCGCCCGCTTCTACTTCCTCACCGGCTTCGGCGCGATGCTGCAGCTGGGAATGCTGCAGCTGGCCGCGCAGAAGGCGATGGCCAACGGCTTCCAGATGATGATCCCGCCGGTGCTGGTGCGGCCGGAGATCATGGCGGGAACCGGGTTCCTCGGCGCCCACGCGGACGAGATCTACCACCTCGCCGACGACGACCTGTACCTCGTCGGCACGTCCGAGGTCCCGCTGGCCGGGTACCACTCGGGCGAGATCCTCGACCTCGCCGACGGCCCCAAGCGGTACGCGGGCTGGTCGACCTGCTTCCGCCGCGAGGCCGGCAGCTACGGCAAGGACACCCGCGGCATCATCCGGGTCCACCAGTTCGACAAGGTGGAGATGTTCACCTACTGCAAGCCCGAGGACGCCGACGCGGAGCACCAGCGCCTGCTCGCGTGGGAGCGCGACATGCTCGCCGCGATCGACGTGCCGTACCGGGTGATCGACGTGGCCGGCGGCGACCTGGGGTCGTCGGCGGCCCGCAAATTCGACTGCGAGGCCTGGGTGCCCACGCAGCAGGCGTACCGCGAGCTCACCTCGACGTCCAACTGCACGACGTTCCAGGCGCGTCGTCTCGGTGTGCGGTACCGCGACGAGAACGGGAAGCCGCAGACGGCCGCGACCCTCAACGGCACCCTCGCCACCACCCGGTGGATCGTCGCCATCCTGGAGAACCACCAGCAGTCCGACGGCACCGTGCGGGTGCCCGAGGCGCTCGTGCCGTTCGTCGGGACGGATGTCCTGAAGCCATAACGCAGGCTCAGGATTTTTGGGAAGGCTACCCTTGCGCGAACGACGAAATGATGTAACCCTTACCTAATCGAGTTGGTAAGGAGCTCCACATGTTCGTGTGCATCTGCAAGGCAGTGACGGAAGACGAAGTGCACGAGCACTGCGCCGCCGGAGCTGACAGCGCGGATGCCATCGGTGAGCGTTGCGGCGCCGGATGGGGATGTGGGACCTGCGTCGATCGGTTGAAGGAGATTCTGGAGCGGTCGGCCGCGAACAGCGTGGCCGCGTGACGAAACCGCAGCACAACTGAATCCCGCGATTCTCTACATCGCGGGATATTGCCGGTGGTACGTTCGCCTCAACCGGGGCGAACGGAGAAGTCATGCGCGGCGACGACGAAGTAATTGCTCTTCTCAACGAACAGTTGACCAGTGAGCTGACTGCGATCAACCAGTATTTCCTGCACTCCAAGATGCAGGCCAATTGGGGCTTTACCAAACTGGCGGACAAGACTCGGGCGGAGTCCATCGAGGAGATGAATCACGCCGAGATCCTCACCGACCGGATCCTGTTTCTCGAGGCGCTTCCGAACTATCAGAAGCTGCTGCCGCTGCGTATCGGGCAGGACCTGCGCGAGCAGTTCCATTCCGACCTCTCCATCGAAGTCGAGGTCGTCGAGCGCCTGCGTCCGGGCATCCAGATGTGCCGCGACAAGGGCGATGCCACGTCGGCGAAACTGCTCGAGACGATCCTCGGGGAAGAAGAGGATCACATCGATTACCTGGAGACGCAGATCGAACTGATGGACAAGATGGGCGACCAGCTCTACATGGCCCAGCTCGTCGATCAGCCGCCGACCGTCGGATAGGCCGAAAACGGGGTGACACCCCCGGTGCGGAGTGCGAAACTGGGCGCGTGAGATATCCCGCCGCCCAGCCTTGACCCAGTTCGCAGCGTTCTCTCGCCGTCCGCGTGGTCGGCTACGTGTCCACGCGCGACCTCATCCCGCTCTACGGTCTGTACGACCTGCTGTTCGCCGACCACGGACTGAGTGTCGGTCAGATCTCGTCCCTGTTCGTCATCTGGTCGGTCGTGTCCTTCGTCGCGGAGGTGCCGTCCGGAGCGTGGGCCGACACCGTGTCTCGACGTGGCCTCCTGGTGTTCGCATCCGTGCTGTACACGGCCGGATTCACCGTATGGATCGTCGTGCCGTCGTACGCGGGATTCGCCGCCGGATTCGTGTTGTGGGGCATCAGCGGCGCCATCCAGTCGGGCACGTTCGAGGCGCTGCTGTACGACGAACTCGTGGCGCGCGGCGCTGCCGGTGACTTCGCGAGGTTGCTCGGCTACGCCAACTCCGGCGCCATGGTGTGCAACCTTCTCGCGACCCTGACGGCGGCGCCGCTCTACATCCTCGGCGGATATCCACTGGTCGGGTGGGTCAGCGTCGGCGCGACCGTGGTCCACGGCTGTTTCGCCCTGCTGCTGCCCGCGGCGCCGAAGGTCGAGGAGGCGGACGAGACTCTCGAAGCCGCGGACGAACGACGGGGACTCGGTGCCCGGTACGCCTCGATGCTGCGGGCCGGCCTCGGCGAGGTGACGCGCGAGGCGGTGGTCCGGCGCGGAGTGCTGCTGTCGGCAGTGCTGATCGCGTTCCTGGCGTTCGACGAGTACTTCGGGCTACTCGCGCGCGACGGTGGAACGGCGACGGCGTCCGTACCGCTGCTGGTCGCGATCACGGTGAGCGGTCAGGTCGTCGGCACAGCCCTCGCCGGACGCACGGCGTCGATACGTGCCGTGACGATGGGGCGGGCCGTCGCCCTCGCCGCGATCCTGCTCGGTGGGGGAGCGCTGCTCGGCGGTGTCCCCGGATTCCTCGCGCTCGGCGTCGGCTACGGCATCCTCGGCAACGCGATGATCGTGTCGGAAGCGCGCGTGCAGGACGCGATCACCGGTCCCGCACGCGCCACCGTCACATCGGTGGCCGGACTGTTCGGTGAGGTGGCCGCGGTGCTGATCTACGCGGGCGTCGCCGTCGGATCGCTGTGGCTGTCGGTCACGACGCTCGTCGCGGCACTCGCCGTTCCGGTGCTGCTGTCGGCGGTCCTGGTGCGTCGGTGGCTGCCGCCCGTCCGAGCCGACGCCCCCTCTGCCGGGTGAATGTACCCTTCGACGCCTCAGGTGCGCCGAAGGGTACGTTCGCCCGCCGGGGTCAGAGCTTCGTGGACCGCAGTTCGTGGCCCTTGGACGTCTTGCAGCGCCCCGATTCGAGGTCCCACTGCCAGCCGTGGAGGTTGCAGGTGAGGTTGGTGCCGTCGACGACGCCGAACTTCGACAGGTCGGCCTTCAGGTGCGGGCAGCGGCGCTGGATCTCGTACCCGCCGAGTTCGATCGACGCGGAGTCGTCGTGGGCCTCGGCGAACCAGCCGTCGGCGTACGCGATGCGTTCGTCGGTGAGGCACTTGAAGAACGTGTAGAGGAACTCGTTGTATCCGCCGACGCGCCACGCCTCGAAGCGGGTGGACAGGAAGATCGTGTTCACCCAGTCGGGCTCGTCGTCGCGCAGCACCGTCCGCACCAGCTCGGGGGCGATCCGGAAGCCGTAGCGGTACTTGCCGTCCTTCTCGCCGCGGGGGCGGACGGTGCGCTGCGGGAAGTCGAGGACGACGGTCTCGTCGCCCATCACGAGGCCGACGGGGTAGCCGATGCCGTCGCAGATCAGGTCGGACTGCTTCATGATCGGCTCGAACTTCGCCTTGAGCGCCTCCAGCAGCGGCTCACCCTCGGCGGGGGCCCACGTGGCCTTCTCGGCGGCGAGGACCGGCGCCATGCGCTTCGCCATGTCCTCGATGTACGCGGCCTTGTCGGAGAAGATCTTGTCGACCTCGGCGTCCGGAATCGGGTGCGTGAGCGTCAGCTCGCCGCCCTTCAGGTCCGCGGTGGACCCCGGGATCATCAGGATGCCGCCGTCGTTGCCGTGGATCCGCATCTGCTCGAGGAACGTGATCTGGTCGGGGAAGATGTTGCCCTCGTCGCCCCGGTCGTCGTTCAGGTAGCGCAGGGCGTCGTCGAGGAACACCGGCGGTCCGGCGGACGGCACCACCCACGTGGCCGCGACCTGCTCGATGTAGCTGCGGCAGCGGTCCATGCCGCGCTGACGCTTCTGCTTGCCGAAGTTGGCCTTCGTCTTGGTGGGGATGTCGTAGACCATCGGGTACCAGATGGCGCCCGAGTACTGCAGCAGGTGGATGTCGATCTTGCCGAACTCGTCGTGCAGGACGTCCATGTCGACGGGGCGTGCGTCGTTCATGTTGAAACACGTGGTCTCGCCGTCGGACACCACGAGACCCGAGTCGCCGATCGGACCGTCCGCGGGGGCGCGCAGCGCGATGATCATGATGTCGAGGTCACCCTTGGGGCCGGTGACCTTGTGTTTGACCGAGTCCTCGGTCTCGAAGAAGTTGTGGAAGCCCAGCGCCTCGAGTTCACGCTTGAGGTCCGGCACCGGGTAGTCGGGGAGCAGCACCGTCGCGTCCTTGTTGACGTGCTTGCTCAGGTTCTCCGGGTCGAAGTGGTCCTTGTGCAGGTGCGACACGTACAGGTAGTCGCAGTTGCCCAGGGTGTCCCAGTCGAGCTGGGTGTTGTCCGGGAACGGGAACCAGGACCCGAAGTACGCGGGGTTCACCCAGGGGTCGCACAGGATCGAGCCTGCCTCGGTCTGGATGTGGAATCCGGCGTGTCCGACGCTGGTGACCTGCACTGGTATGCCTCCTGGGAGCTGAGCGACTGTTCCAGAGTAGGCGTTCCCCCCAGGTGAGTGGCAATGCGCGCTCCAGCACACCGTGCCACTCACGTGCGGTCAGGTCACTTCGCCCAGGCAGTAGCCGTCGGGGCCGATGGACAGCGTGACCTGCCGGGTGTTCGTCACCCCCGACACGTCGGTGACCGGAACGGACACTTCCAGGTAGTCGCCGCGGACCGGCGTGGCGGTCATCGCGTCGGCGGCGAACGCCGTGGTCCCGGCGAGGACGTCGGGGTCGAGCTGGAGTGGCGGCCGGCCTCCGTTGCCGGTGCCGGACGGGTCCCAGGGGCTGAAGCCGGGGCAGATCAGCGGGTAGGCGGTCTCGGTGTCTGCCCTGTTCACCGGCGCGCCCGACTCCCGCGACAGGAATCGGGCGACGGCGTACTCGGCGTCGGCGGGGGTGTAGAAGTCGACGGTCCCGGCGGGGTGGACGTGTGGGCAGGCGTAGCCGGAGGCGATCTCGCTGCGTTTGACGGACACCGTGGTGCCGCCGCCGGTCCACGACACCGCGAACTGTCCGTCGACGCCGGGTTGCGCGAGCGCCCCGAGGATCGCGGACGTGTCGGCGTACTGGTCGGCGGCCTGGGCGGGCGGCAGCGTCCAGCATTTCGCGGGGACGGTCCGGGGCCGGGTGACAAGGTCGGTGGCCCAGGCGCGGACCGCGTCGACCGCTGCGGGGTTGCCGGGCACCTCGCCGACGATCACCTGCGGCACCGGGGCAGGCGGCGTGGCGGTCGTGGGCTCGGCGGCGGATGTGGGCGCGGACACGGTGTCGGCCGGGGGCTCGTCCGTCGGGATGCCGGACTGCGAATCGCACGCCACCCCCGCGCCGAGGATCACCGCGACGACCGGCGCGATGAGCGCCCTCCTGCCCCTGCCAGCCATCTCCAGCGCGCCCTTTCTCTCGACTCCCCACCGAACGTCCGTCCCCGACGGCGGGCCAGATCGCGGATACCCGGCTACGCTAGCCGATTGTGGAACCCGTCTACCGAACCGTCATCGGCATCGCCCGCACCGTATTCGCCCTCGAGGGGCTGAAGTTCACGGTCGAGGGCGATCAGCACATTCCGTCGACGGGTGGGGCGGTGATCGCGATCAATCACACCGGCTACATGGACTTCACCTACGCCGGACTTCCGGCCCGCAGGGTGAAGCGGTACGTCCGCTTCATGGCGAAGAAGGAAGTGTTCGACAACAAGATCTCGGGCCCGATTATGCGCGCGCTCAAGCACATTCCGGTCGACCGGGCCGCCGGCGCGGATTCGTACAAGGCGGCCGTCGACTTCCTGCGCCGCGGCGAACTGGTGGGTGTGTACCCGGAGGCCACCATCAGCCGGAGCTTCGAGATCAAGGAATTCAAGTCGGGTGCCGCGCGCATGGCGATCGAGGCGAATGTCCCGATCATCCCGGTGGTCATCTGGGGGGCGCAGCGGGTGTGGACCAAGGGGTTCCCGAAGCGGCTGGGCCGCACGAACACTCCCATCTCGATCGCCGTCGGTGAGCCGATCCAGCCGTTCGAACCCGCGGCCGAGCTGACCGCGAAGCTGCATGCCACGATGACGACGATGCTCGCCGACCTCCAGCAGGGCTACGACCACCCGGCGGGCGAGTACTGGGTGCCCGCGCGCCTCGGTGGCAGCGCGCCGACGCTCGACGAAGCGAACAAGATGGACGCCGCCGACGCCGAGGCGAAGGCGCAGTCCCGTCGGGCCCGG
Source organism: Rhodococcus sp. IEGM 1305 (assembly GCF_030058635.1). Lineage (NCBI taxonomy): Bacteria > Bacillati > Actinomycetota > Actinomycetes > Mycobacteriales > Nocardiaceae > Rhodococcus > Rhodococcus sp. IEGM 1305. Next base: position 109,248 of record NZ_JASHKX010000019.1, on the reverse strand, counting down.
GAGACCGGTAGCTAGAGGGTGGCGGTGGAGCCGGTCTACGCGGCTGTCGAGTCGACGGCCAAGGCGTTGTCCCTGTTCCAGGGATTGAGGATGACGCGAGTCGGCCTGGACAACATTCCCACCGAGGGTGGTGCGGTGCTCGCGGTCAATCACACCGGCTACCTGGACTTCGTCCAGCTGGCACTGGCGGTCGGTGCGGTGGACCGCAGACTGCGGCTGATGGCCAAGGCCGAACTCGCGAACAACACGGTGATGGCGTTCCTGATGCGCGGGTGCGGGGTCATCCCGGTCGACCGGACCGCAGGCGCGGGCGCGTACCTCGCTGCGGTGGACCGGCTGCGCGAGGGCGAATTGGTGGGTGTGTACCCGGAGGCGACCATCAGCCGGAGCTTCGAGATCAAGGAACTGAAGTCGGGTGCGGCGCGCATGGCGATCGACGCCCGGGTGCCGCTCGTGCCCGTCATCGTGTGGGGCGCTCATCGGATCGCCACCAAAGGGCAGCCGAGACAACTTGGGCGGCATCGGTTCCCGGTGACCGTCGAGGTCGGCAGGCCGATCGAGCCGCGAGAACCGGCGGAGGCCCTCACCGCGACCCTGCACACGGAGATGGACGCGATCCTGCGCCGGGTTCAGGGCGGATTCGACCATCCGGCGGGCGCGTACTGGGTGCCCCGGCGACTCGGCGGTAGCGCGCCGACCATCGAGGAGGCCACCGAGATGGACCGCCGCGAAGCCGAGGAACGGCGGACCCGGTAATGGCCGCCCGGCGGCGCCGCGGACTCGGCAGGCAGAATGGCTGGGTGAGCCCAGACCGACCGAGCCTTGTAGCGTCCGATGTCGACGGCACCCTGATCGGGGAGGACGAGCGCATCAGCGCCCGCACCCGCGACGCCGTCGCGTCGGTGGTCGCGTCGGGAACGCCGTTCGTGCTGGCCACCGGCCGGCCCCCGCGCTGGATCCATCCCGTGGTCGAGGGCCTCGGCTACGCGCCGCTCGCCGTCTGCGCGAACGGTGCCGTCATCTACGACAGCGACAGCGACCGCGTGCTCAGCGCCGCGACCCTCGACGTCGACACCCTCACCTGGCTGTCGGAGATCGCGCTCCGTGTGCTGCCGGGCGCCGGGCTCGCGGCCGAGCGTGTCGGGGTCAGCGCCCACGACGCCGCGACACCGCAGTTCGTGAGCTCACCCGGCTACCAGCACGCCTGGCTCAACCCCGACAACACCGAGATGTCCGAGAACGAGGTCGTCGCGGCCCCCGCGGTGAAGTTGCTGATCCGGGTGCCGGAAATGTCCAGTCAGGCGATGGTCGACGCGCTGGCGCCGCACATCGGTCGCCGGGCGGATGTCACGTTCTCCACCGACAACGGGCTGATCGAACTGTCGGCGTCGGGGATCACGAAGGCGTCGGGTCTCGCGCTGGTGGCGGAACGGCTCGGCGTGACGGCGTCGCACATCGTGGCCTTCGGTGACATGCCCAACGACATTCCGATGCTGAACCTCGCGGGCCGGGGTGTCGCCGTCGAGAACGCGCACCCCGACGCCAAGGCCGCCGCCGACGAGGTGACGGCCACCAACTGGGACGACGGGGTCGCGAAAGTACTCGAGCGCTGGTGGTCCTGAGACCACCAGCGCCCGAGAGGGTGAAACCCGATCAGCCGGCCGGAACCGGTGCCGGCTCGACGGGAGCGGGTGCGGGAGCCGGTTCGGGAGCCGGAGCCGGAGCCGGAGCGGGCTCTGCCGGAGCCGGCGGAACCTGCGCCGGGTCCGCGGGCGGTGCGACGGGGGCCGCGGCATCGACCCGGGCACCGTTCTTGTAGGCCTCCGCATACGTGTCGTTGTACGTCTTCAGCACCTTGGTGACGATGCCGGTGATCTCGTTGAAGATCAGCGAACCGTTCTCGAAGTCGGTGCGCAGACCGCCCGGGATCGGGTACTCGTCACTGGTCGGCAGACCCAGTTCGCCGTTGTCGGCTCCGAGATTCTGCCACGTCTTGAAGATCTGGCCGAGGACCGCCCACACACCGCCGTTGGGCGAGGTGAAGATGGCGCCGTTGGCGAACTGTGCGCCCGAGTTCCCAGCCTTGGCCTGCAGCAGTCCGGTGATGGCCTGGCCGAGCCGGCCGGTGTCGCCGCCTTCCGCCACCCACTTCTGGGCGACCGGCGACGGGTCGGTGAGCCGCAGCAGTTCGTTGACCAGGGCGGGGATCCCGGAACCGAGGCTGGAGCTGGCGTCCGTGCCGGGACCGCCGGACGGCGCCGGAGCCTCACCCGAGGGTGCGTCCGCGGCCAGCGAGGCGTTGCCGCCGCCGAGGCTGGCCGCCGCGATCTGCCGGATCTCGTCCATGTGTGAGTACGCCGCGTCTCCCGGGCAGGACGTGTTGCCGACGTCGCGGTGCGCGAAGATCACCGGAAGATCGACAGCCTCACCCTCCGCGTAGGGAGTGAATTCGGTGCCCTCGGAGTACATCGTCGTCTCACCGAGTGGGTCGAGTCCGGCCTTGCCGAGCTTCCAGCCGAGGAACTTGCCGACAGCGTCGAGGGTGGCCTGCGGCGGATCCTCGGACGAGAAGTCGCCCATCATCGCGACTCCGGTGGTGTTCTCGTTGAACCCGCCGGCGTGCGCGCCCTGGACCGGACGGTCGAGACCGCCTGCGCGGCCCTCGAAGATCTGGCCGTACTTGTCGACCAGTGCGTTGTATCCGATGTCGCACCAGCCCAGCGTCTGCGCGTGGTAGGCGTAGATCGCGCGGACGATCTCGGCCGATTCGGCCTTCGAGTAGTCGTTGGCTCCTGCGGTGTGGTGCACGGTGGCACCGCCGATGAAGTCGTCGTAGTCGGGGTCCTGGCACCGGATGGACTCGTCGGCACCCCACTGCTGGCGGCTGATGACCTTGGGACCGCCGCTGTCGAGCGGGCTCGCGATGTCGCCGAGCGTCGCGTCGCCGGGGCCGCTGCCCGGTTCGATGAGGACGGCCGTGACGTCGTCGGCGCCAGCGCGTGCCGGCTGCTGCCGCAACGGCGTGTTGACGGCGGCTGGGGTGTAACCGAGCGGTGCGGCACCTCCGGCGGCGGGAGCCGTTGCGGGAGCAGGGGCTTCGGGTGCCGGTGCGGGAGCGGGAACTGCAGCGGGTGCACCGGCCGGTGCGGGCGTCGAGGTGGGGGTCAGGATCTGGATCGCCTTCGTCAGCCCGACATAGACGGGTTCGGTGGCGACCTTGCCGTCCGACGCCGTCTTGTCCGTGCGTCGCGTGTCGATCATGTCGGGGGAGACCCACTGTCCCCACGTTCCGTCGGCCTGCAGCGCGCGGACCTTCGACTCCGCGGACGCGAGGGTCTCGGAGGTGAGCGCCACCATGCTGAACGGGGTGTCGCGGGACAGTTCCTTGACGATCGCGCCGGGCTGCTGATCGGCCGGGGGCAGGATCGCGGGGTCGGAGACGTCGGCCGGCGCGGGGAGCTTCAACGGGATCTGCAGGTTCGGGATCTGGATTCCGCCGGGGAGCTGCACATTGCTGGGGATGTGGAGGTACGGCGGGATCTTCAGGTTCCGCAGGTCGCCGATGTTGACGTCGGGCAGGTTCAGCCCGGTCAGTTCCTTCAGCGGGATCACGATGTCGGGGATCTGCGACAGCACGACCTGCGCGATCTCGGTGGACACTGCGGAGTTGGAGGTTTCGTTCGTGGATTTGACGTCGGAGGGTGCGCTACTGATGCCGTAGACCGCAACGGGACTTGCGACAGCCAGAGCGGCGACAGCCCCGAGGACAATCGAGGGCTTCGGTCGACGGTGCGGCAAGGGGGACTCTCCTCAGTTGTAGTTTCCTGCGAGCGACCTCGCGTGTCTGCAACTCGTGATGCTCGTGTGACTGAAGAGACTGTTGTTGCTAACTCCAACCACTCTTGCCACACTAGTCACACAGGTCCATAACGCTCAACCTTACATTGAGACTTTATCCCGAATTTCTCGGACCCGCTGAGACGAGGTGCACGCCCCGTCTCAGCGCTCGTTGTTCAGCGATGAGGAGTGCAGTGATGGCGAAGACCGAATTCGGGGTTCGTGCAGGTAGGCCTGCCTGGACCCGCAGGAGGCGGTACATCGCGGGCCCTCCCGCCCCGCGCGGATTCCGGGCCAAGCTTCTGCGCGCGTCGGCGCTCGGCATCGCACCCGTCCTCGTCATCGGCGCCGTCACCGGCGTCGTCGTGCACCTGCGCTCCCCCGGCCAGGACGTCCGGGAAACCGTCGCCTCCGACACGCCGTTCACGCTCTCCGGCCACGGCAACGGCCACGGCCGCGGAATGGGCCAGTGGGGTGCCTACGGATACGCGAAGGATCAGGGGTGGGCGGCCGAGCGCATCCTCGGCCACTACTACGGCGGCACCACGCTCGGCACCCTCGCCGACGCACAGATCAGCGTCCGGCTGCAGGCGCGTGACGATCAGCCGCTCGACGTCTACTCGGACGCCGGCGCCGTCGTCGCCGGCAAACCCGTCGGTCCGGGGGAGGCCGTCCACCTCACGCCGACCGCCGACGGCGGCGCCAACGTCGTGGTCACCCGCGGATGTGCCGGCGAGGTCCTGTGGCAGGACGCCACCGACCACCCGTGGGTGGACCCGGTCGACCTGGCCCCGGACCGTCCCGCGAACGAGCACTTGAAGCTGTGCGCCGGTGACACCCCCTATCGCGGCGCCCTCGGGGTCGCACTCGACGGCGCCGCCGTGCGCACCGTCAACGTCCTCGACATGGACGACTACCTCCTCGGTGTCGTGCCCGCCGAGGCGAAGGCCGGCTGGGCCGACACCGGTGGGGCCGAGGCACTTCGGGCGCAGGCCGTCGCGGCCCGCTCCTACGCCGCTGCCGAGAACCGGGAAGAGTGGGCGAAGACCTGCGACACCCAGAGCTGCCAGGTGTACGGGGGTTCGGCGAAGGAAGACCCGCGGACCACCGACGCCGTCCGTTCCACCAAGGGCATGATCCTGACGAAGGACAACAAGCCCGTCGCCGCCGAATTCTCCTCGTCCACAGGCGGATACACCGCGGGCGGCGAGTTCCCGGCCGTCGAGGACCAGGGCGACACCGTGTCGCCGAACCACGACTGGACGGTGACCCTCACCGCGGGCGACATCGCATCCGCGTTCAACGTCGGAGACCTCGAATCGTTCGAGGTGGTCACCCGCAACAACTTCGGGGTCGACGGCGGACGCGTCACCGGTGTGAAGGTGGTCGGATCGTCGGGCACCGCCGAGGCGACGGGCGCCGAGGCGCGGTCGAAGCTGAAGCTCAAGTCCGACTGGTTCACGGTCGGTGACGGGCTCGGCGTCCCCGCGCCGCCGGTCGCCCCCGAACCCGAGTCCACCCTCGCGTCCGCGGGCGAGGACGAGGACACCGTCGGCACCACCGAGGGTTCGCCGATCGCCGAGAAGTACAAGGAACTCGGCGGCGTCAACAGCACGCTGGGAGCGCCGATCGGTCCCGAGTTGATGCTGCCGTCGGAGGCGGGCAAGTTCCGGATGTACACCAACGGAACCATCATCTGGACCAAGAAGCTGGGCGCACAGGTGATCGACGCCAGCGTGCTGCGCGAGTGGTTACCGACGGGCGGCAGTTAGGCCGGGCAGCGAGGACCGGTTCCCTCGAGCACCGCGAGCATCCCGTCGACGGACTCGCCCCAGCCGAAGTCCTCGGCCCGCCGGCGGGCCGACGCCCGGCGCGTGTGCGAGGGGATCGCGAGAATGCCGCTGACCGCTTCGGCGAACGCAGGACCGCGGTCCCGGGCCAGGGCGCCGCAGCCGGGTGTGATGATCTCGGCGAGCGCCGACGACTGTGACGCGACCACCGGGGTGCCCGCCGCCAGCGACTCGAGCGCCGACAGGCAGAACGTCTCGTGCGGTCCGGGTGCCAGCGACACGTCCGCCGACGCGAACAGCGACGCCAGGCGGCCCTTGTCGCTGATGAACCCGGTGAAGTGCACGGGGAGCCCCCGGGCCCGGTACTGCAGCGCCTCGCGCCGCGGGCCGTCCCCGGCGATGACCAGCCGGGCGTCGTGACCCTGCCGGCGCAACAGCCGGACGGCGTCGATGCTCCGTTCCACCTGCTTTTCCACCGACAGCCGGCCGCAGTGCAGAAGGAAGCGTTGCGCCGGGTCGGCGAACGAGTCGCGCATCACCTGGTCGTGTTTGCCGGGGTGGAACATCGTCAGGTCCACACCGAGCGGGACCCGGTGCAGGTTGGGGGCCCCGATGCGGGTGAACTCCTCGCTCGCGAAGTCCGTCGTGCAGACCACGGCGTCATAGTTGCGTGCCATCCGGCGGTTCGCGACATCGGCCCAGCCGCGGGCCACGCGGCGCGGAGCGACTTGGCCGAGCAGCCGGTCGAGGCGTTCGTGTGACACGACCACACTGCGCACCCCGCGGGCGCGGGCCCAGCCCCCGAAACCGCGCAGTGTGAGCCGGTCGGACACCTCCAGGACGTCGGGCCGCAGACCGCTGACCACGTCGGCCACCCGCCGCGGATTGACCACGCGATAACCCCCGGTCGCGGGGATGGTGGGAGCCGACCGGGTGATCCGCAGGACCCCGCTCGGCAGCAGCTCCTCGCAGTCGCGCTGACCTGGGACGACGAGGATCACCTCGTGTCCGCGTTCGACGTAGCCCTGACCCCAGTTGTGGAGGGCGGTGCGGAGCCCACCGGACCGCGGTCCGTAGAAGTTCGCCAGCTGGACGATGCGCACCCGCTCATCAAGCGCGATCGCCGCGTCGGCGGGAACAACGAGGTCTGCAGAACCGGTGAATACAGGGAGAACTCCTCGTGCGTGCCGAGGGGGTGCTTGCCCCCCTTGGCCGCGCACGGGCGGCGGAGTCGCTTACCCTGGTTCATCGTGACCGCTGCAACCCCAGAGACAACCGCCCCTGGCCGGTACGACCTCATCGTCGTCGGCTCCGGATTTTTCGGACTGACCGTCGCCGAGCGTGCAGCAACACAGCTGGGTAAGCGTGTGCTGGTGCTCGACCGACGTCATCACCTGGGCGGAAACGCCTATTCGGAGGCCGAGCCCGAGACCGGCATCGAGATCCACAAGTACGGTGCGCACCTGTTCCACACCTCGAACAAGAGGGTGTGGGACTACGTCACCCAGTTCACCGAATTCACGAACTACCAGCACCGCGTGTTCGCGCTCCACAAGGGGCAGGCGTACCAGTTCCCGATGGGGCTGGGCCTGGTGTCGCAGTTCTTCGGGCGCTACTTCACCCCGGACGAGGCGCGGAAGCTGATCGCCGAGCAGTCCAGCGAGATCGACTCCGCATCTGCGTCCAACTTGGAGGAGAAGGCGATCTCCCTGATCGGGCGGCCGCTGTACGAGGCGTTCGTGCGCGACTACACCGCCAAGCAGTGGCAGACGGACCCCAAGAACCTGCCCGCGGGCAACATCACCCGCCTGCCGGTGCGGTACACGTTCGACAACCGCTACTTCAACGACACGTACGAGGGCCTGCCCGTCGACGGCTACACCGCGTGGCTCGAGAACATGGCGAAGGACCCGAAGATCGAGGTCCGGCTCGAGACCGACTGGTTCGACGTCCGCGACGACCTGCGCGCCGAGAGCCCCGACGCCCCCGTCGTCTACACCGGCCCCCTCGACCGCTACTTCGACTACTCCGAGGGCGAGCTGGGCTGGCGCACCCTCGACTTCGAGACCGAGGTGCTGGAGACCGGTGACTTCCAGGGAACCCCGGTCATGAACTACAACGACGCCGACGTGCCCTTCACCCGGATCCACGAGTTCCGCCACTTCCACCCGGAGCGGGACTACCCGAAGGACAAGACGGTCATCATGCGGGAGTTCTCGCGGTTCGCGGAGAGCAAGGACGAGCCGTACTACCCGATCAACACTCCCGACGACCGCGCGATGCTCGCCGCCTACCGCGACCGCGCGAAGGAGGAGATGGCGTCGAACAAGGTTCTGTTCGGTGGCCGTCTCGGCACCTACCAGTACCTGGACATGCACATGGCGATCGCCAGCGCGCTGTCGATGTTCGACAACTCCCTGCGACCGCACTTCGAATCCGGTGCGGCCCTCGTGGGGGATGCCGAATGAGCGCCCGACATCTGCTCGAGTCCGAGAAGGTCACCGACGACGCCCCGTTACTCGGCAAGTCGCTGCTGCAACGGGTGATCCTGCCGCGCGCCGGTGAGCCGCTCGACGTCCGCACCCTCTACCTGGAGGAGGCGAAGACCAACAGCCGCCGCGCGCATTCGCTGTCGCGCACCTCGCTGTCGGTCGGCGCCGAGGCGGAGGCGTCGTTCTGCACCTACTTCAACGCGTTCCCGGCCAGCTACTGGCGCCGGTGGAGCACCCTGAACTCGGTGGTGCTGCGTCTCGAGCTGTCGGGGCACTGCCGCATCGACGTGTACCGCTCGAAGGCCGACTCGTCGCGCATCCACGTCGAGGGCCGCGAGTTCCAGGACGGTGACGCCGCGCTGGAGTTCGAGATCGAACTCGCCCCGTTCGAGGACGGCGGCTGGATCTGGTTCGACATCACCACCGACACCGAGGTCGTGCTGGAGAGCGCCGGCTGGTACGCACCGGTCGATGCCCCCGGTGAGGCCACCGTCGCCGTCGGCATCCCCACGTTCAACCGGCCCACCGACTGCGTCAAGGCACTGACGGCGCTGGCGTCCGACGAACTCGTCATGGACGTGGTCAAGGCGGTCATCATCCCGGACCAGGGCACCCGCAAGGTCAAGGACGAGCCCGGCTTCACGGAGGCCGCCGAAGCGCTCGGCGACCGGCTGGCCATCCACGACCAGGCGAACCTCGGCGGGTCCGGCGGCTACAGCCGGATCATGTACGAGGCGCTGAAGACCACCGACTGCCAGCACATCCTGTTCATGGACGACGACATCGAGATCGAGCCCGACTCGATCCTGCGCGCGCTGGCGATGTCGCGGTTCGCGAAGACGCCGATGCTCGTCGGCGGGCAGATGCTGAACCTCCAGGAGCGCAGTCACCTGCATTCGATGGGCGAGGTCGTCGACCGGTCCATCTTCATGTGGACTGCCGCCCCGAACGTCGAGTACGACCACGACTTCTCCCGCTACCCGCTCAGCGACCGCGAGAACTCGCGTCTGCTGCACCGCCGGATCGACGTCGACTACAACGGCTGGTGGATGTGCATGATCCCGCGGCAGGCCGCCGAGGAACTCGGTCAGCCGCTGCCGCTGTTCATCAAATGGGACGACGCCGAATACGGCCTGCGTGCCCGTGATGCCGGCTACCCGACCGTCACCATGCCCGGCGCCGCGATCTGGCACATGGCGTGGAGTGACAAGGACGACGCCATCGACTGGCAGGCGTACTTCCACCTGCGGAACCGGCTCGTCGTCGCGTCCCTGCACATGCCGGGCAACGGCCGCGGCCTGGTGATCAACACCGTCAAGGCCACGATCAAGCACCTGCTGTGCCTCGAATACTCGACAGTCGCGATCCAGAACCAGGCCATCGCCGACTTCCTGCAGGGCCCCGAGCACATCTTCGAACTGCTCCCCACCGCGCTCGGCAACGTCCACGCGATGCGCAAGGAGTACCCGGACGCGGTGGTCCTGCCGTCGTCGACGAGCCTGCCGCTGCCTTCCGGTGAGGAAGTCGGCGCGGTCGGCCTGCCCACGAACCCGCTCGCGAAGATCGTGCGCCTCGGCAAGGGTCTGATCCACAACGTCAAGCCCGCGCACGAGCAGCACCACGAGCGCCCCCAGCTCAACGTGCCCACCATCGACGCGCGGTGGTTCCTGCTGTCCCAGGTGGACGGCGTCACCGTCACCACCGCGGACGGGCGGGGAGTCGTCTACCGCAAGCGCAACCCCAAGCTGGCGCTCGCGCTGCTGAAGGAAGCGATCCGGCTGCGCCGCGAACTGGCCCAGCGCTTCCCCGAACTCAAGCGCGAGTACCAGGACGCCGTTCCTGCCCTGACCAGCAAGGAGAGGTGGGAACGTGTCTTCGGCATCAAGTGAGGTCCAGATCCTGCAGGCCGTCCAATCGACGATCGCGAGCCGTCCCGGCGTCGTCTCGACGGCACGGGGTATGTCCCATTTCGGTGAGCACGCCCTCGGGTGGGTGGCCGTCGCCGGCATCGGCGCGGCACTCGACAAGCCTCGTCGCCGGCAGTGGGCGGGAGTCGCGGTGGGTGCCGTCGGCGCCCACGCCGCGTCGATCGTGATCAAACGCATTGTCCGCCGCCCCCGGCCGAACGACCCGTCGATCCAGGTCAACGTGTCGACGCCCAGCAAATTGAGCTTCCCGTCGTCGCACGCGACGTCCACGACAGCGGCTGCCGTGCTGCTCGGCCGCCTCACCGGGCTACCCTTGCCTGCGTTGTTGGTACCGCCGATGCTGCTCTCCCGGCTCGTTCTGGGAGTGCACTACCCGACCGATGTGCTCGCCGGATCTGCCCTGGGGGCCGCCTCTGCGGTCGCGGTGCTGAAGGCCGAGCAGAAGTTTGGAGAGAAATGAGCGAGGAACCGGCCGTCGTCACCGGACCCCCGACATCCCTGGCGGCAGGCATCGTCAAGGCCGTTCGCCCGCGTCAGTGGGTCAAGAACGTCCTCGTCCTCGCAGCTCCCGTCGCCGCGGGCACGGCGACGGAATCCGACGTCCTGCTTCCCGTCGCACTCGCCTTCGTGGTGTTCTGCATGGCAGCGTCCGGCATCTACCTCGTCAACGACGCGATGGACGTCGAGGCCGACCGCGCGCACCCCACCAAGCGATTCCGTCCCATCGCGGCCGGTGTGCTGCCCGTCAACCTGGCGTTCGGCATGGCGGTCGTGCTGCTCGGTGCGTCGATCGCCCTGTCGTTCCTCGCCAACTGGCAGCTGGCGGTGGTGATGGCCGTCTACATCGGCATCCAGCTGGCCTACTGCTTCGGTCTCAAACACCAGGCCGTCCTCGACATCTGCATCGTCTCGTCCGGGTTCCTGCTGCGCGCCATCGCCGGTGGTGTGGCCGCCGAGATCGCACTGTCGCAGTGGTTCCTGCTGGTCATGGCTTTCGGTTCGCTGTTCATGGCGGCCGGTAAGCGGTACGCCGAACTGCAGCTCGCCGAACGCACCGGCGCGAAGATCCGCAAATCCCTCGAGAACTACACCACGACGTACCTGCGTTTCGTCTGGACGCTCAGCGCCACCGCGGTCGTGCTCTGCTACGGGCTGTGGGCGTTCCAGCAGGACGACCTGAAGGCCACCAACTGGTACGCCATCTCCATGGTGCCGTTCACCATCGCGATCCTGCGTTACGCCGTGGACGTCGACGGCGGTGAGGCGGGGGAGCCCGAGGAGATTGCGCTGGGCGACCGCGTGCTCCAACTCCTCGCGATTGCCTGGATCGGAGTGGTGGGTGTCGCTGTCTACCTCGTCTGACTTGGTAGGAGGCGCCGAGGACTCGGACGCCGCCGCGGAGCGGACCACCGAACGCCACCGGAAGGCCATCCTCTCGAGGGTGGTCTTCCTCGGGGGTGTGGCCGTCTCGGCTCTCCTGATGTTCTGGGGTGCCTGGGAACGGCGATGGATTGCCGACGACGGCCTGATCGTGCTGCGCACGGTCCGCAACCTCCTCGCAGGCAACGGTCCGGTCTTCAACTCGGGCGAGCGTGTCGAGGCCAACACCAGCACCGCGTGGACGTACATCGTCTACGCGTTCGGCTGGCTCTCCCAGGCCCGGCTCGAATACGTCGTCCTGACGATCGCGCTGATCCTGTCCACGGCGGCGATCGTGCTCGCCATGTTCGGCACCGCGCGCCTGTACCGCGGTGGGTCCTTCGCCGGCGGCGGCACGCTGTTCCTGATGCCCGCCGGTGTGCTCGTCTACATCGCGGTGCCCCCGGCCCGCGATTTCGCGACGTCGGGTCTCGAAAGCTGCCTCGTCATCTTCTGGATCGCGCTGCTCTGGCTGCTGCTGGTCCGATGGAGTCAGGCGACCACCCCGTCCACCACCTCGGTGCTCGTGCTCTCGTTCGTCGCGGGCATGGGGCCCCTCGTGCGCCCCGAGTTGGCGATCCTGGGTGTGCTGTCGCTGGCCATGGTCTTCCTCGCGCCCGGTCTCACGTGGGTGGTGCGCGTGGCGATGGTGTTCGTCGCCGGCATCGTTCCGGTGGGCTACCAGATCTGGCGCATGGGTTACTACGCCCTCCCGTACCCGAACACCGCGGTGTCGAAGGACGCCGGCGGCGCCAAGTGGGCGCAGGGTTTCGCCTACCTCTGGAATCTGCTGGGCCCGTACCTGCTGTGGCTGCCGTTGGTCTTCCTTTTCGCCGGCGCCGTGATCGCCTGGCGGGGCCGGGACAAGTCCATCGAAGATGGTGTTCGTCACACCGAGGGGAATCGGCTGACGCGTCTGCGCGGATGGCTGCGGACTCAGAATGCCGTCGTCGTCTTCATTCTCGCGAGCGGGCTGATCCTCGGTCTGTACTCGTTGCGCGTCGGCGGCGACTTCATGCACGGCCGCGTTCTTCTCCCCGTTCTGTTCTGTTTCATCGTTCCCGTCGCCGTAATTCCGGTGCGAATTCCGGACCGGGCCGCGTGGGGGCGTAATAGGGAATCGTCGATTTTCCTCGCAATGGCTTCCCTGTGGGTCGGCACCGTTGTGTGGGCATTCTTCGCGTCGAACACGACGGGAATGCCGGAGGGCGTCGTTATCGGACGGTCCGGAATTGTCGACGAACGCGCCTTCTACGTTCTCAACACCGGTCATGCGCACCCGATTCGCGCGGACGATTATCTGGACTACCCGCGGATGCGCGCCATGGTCCAGACCATCTCGGACACCCCCGACGGTGGCCTGCTCATCCCGTCCGCCGATTACACGTACTGGTTCGTCGTTCCTCCGCCCCTTCCGATCCCGGACGGCGGCGCAGGCCACACCGTGTACTTCCTGAACCTGGGCATGACGAGCATGAACGTCGGACTCGACGTGCGGGTGCTGGACCAGATGGGTCTCGCCTACCCGCTCGCGGCGCACACCGAGCGGTTGGACGACGGCCGTATCGGGCACGACAAGGCCCTCTACCCCGACTGGGTCGTGGTGGACACGGGAATGATCGACAAGCACCCGTGGATGCCCGGATTCCTCGACGAGGAATGGGTGACCGAGGCGCGGGTCGCGCTCACGTGCCCCGAGACGCAGGACCTGCTGACGTCGTACCGGTCGGAACTGACGTGGCCGCGATTCAAGCAGAATTTCAAGGATGCGCTGCATTTCGCGAGTTATCGATTCGAGCGAGTGCCCGCATATGAAATTCAGCGGTGCAATCTCGAGCCGCCGTTCCCGGAACCGGCCAAATAGGGCGAACCGGGCGGGGCGGGTGTCACCGGGGCGTCCCGGGTAGATCTCGATGTCGGAACATCAGATCTCGTTTGTGTAACGCGGGAACTGTCGGCGACGATGTACGTCGATGATGAGTCATCGTGACGGTGGTCTGGAAGTTCCTCGAAAAGCGCTCCGTGAGCGTTTGTCAGGGAAGTTCGTGTGACATACAGTCCACCGAGCGCAGTGTGACTTGGAAGAGGTCCGCTGCCGACCCGGCTTCAACGCCCGGGCCGGCAGGTCGCCTGTTCCCCGACGGAATCCGCCGGAGCCGCCCAGTGGCGGAGTCCGCAGACGAAGAGAGTGAGCAGTATTCATGCGTTTTGCCAGACCGAGGTTGTCTCAGCGCCTCAAGCAGCGTGCGATGGCCATCGGAGCCGTCGCACTGGTACTGCCTATGGGCGCAGGAATCGCTGGTGGAGCCGTCGCCGCAGCAGCACCGACGCACGCGGGTCCCGCCAAGACCGCGCCGGCCGGTGGCTACGAGGAACTGTGGGTTCCCTCTTCCATGGGACCGATCAAGGTCCAGGTCCAGTGGGCAGCCCGCGGCGGTAGCGCCGCCCTGTACCTGCTCGACGGACTGCGCGCCCGCAACGACCGCAACGCGTGGAGTTTCGAGACCAACGCGTTCGACCAGTACCGCAACGACAACGTGACCCTGGTCATGCCCGTCGGTGGCGAGTCCAGCTTCTACTCCGACTGGTACTCGGCGAGCAACTTCAACGGTCAGCCCGTCACGTACAAGTGGGAGACGTTCCTGACGCAGGAACTGCCCGACTTCCTGGCCAACTACGGCGTCTCGCGCACGAACAACGCCGTCCTCGGCCTGTCGATGGGTGGTAGTGCTGCCCTGACCCTCGCCGCGTACCACCGCGACCAGTTCAAGTTCGCCGGTTCACTGTCCGGTTACCTGAACATCTCGGCTCCCGGCATGCGTGAGGCGATCCGCGTCGCAATGCTCGACGCCGGCCGCTTCAACGTCGACGCGATGTGGGGCCCGCCGTGGAACCCGGCGTGGCTGCGCAACGACCCGTTCGTGTTCGCGCCGCGTCTGAACGGCCTGTCGATGTTCATCTCGGCTGCCAGCGGTCTGCCCGGTGAGTTCGACCACCCGCGCGCTCCGATCGACTACTACAACACCGCCAACGGCATGGGCCTCGAGGCTCTCGCCCTGGCCAACACCCGCGCATTCCAGGTGCGTCTGGCCACCCTCGGTGTCCCGGCCACCTTCGACTTCCCCGCCAACGGCACGCACTCGTGGCCGTACTGGGGTTCGGAGCTGTTCAAGGCGCGCGGCCAGATCCTGGACACACTGGGCGCCTGGTGATCTGACGCCACCCTCGTGACGAATGCCGCCCCGCCTCACCGGCGGGGCGGCACTCGTGCGCTCTGGAGTGCATGTGCCCGGACCGGGAACGTGAGGGAAAACCCAGGATTCCCTTCCCCGGGAGTGCACAACGGAACGTTTTGTCAGTAAGGTGATCCCGTCGAGACGCCACCCGCGCAGCGAGCGCTGCGCGGGTGGCGTCTGTACGTGAGATTTTCACGAGAGTTATCGAGAGGTTGCCGCGGCCGCGGCGCGAGACGGATCAAGCGGAGGGAAGACGAGTTCATGCGAGTTGGGGGTTCGACGAGAACAAGCGGATGGGCCAGGCGTACCGCCGCCGCGATTGCTCTGGCGGTCGCACTGCCACTGGGCGTGACCATGGTGGGCGGCGGCGCAACGGCATCCGCAGCCTTCGACCCCGCCGCACAGGACTTCTGGGTCGATTCCGCCATGGGACCGATCAAGAGCCGCATCTGGCGTGCCGCCGACGGCAACACCAACCGGGTCGTCTACCTGCTCGACGGTCTGCGCGCGCAGGACGACCTGAGCGGCTGGGAGGTCAACACCGACGCGGGCCCGTTCCTCGCGTCGCAGAACATCAACGTCGTCCAGCCGGTCGGCGGACAGTCCAGCTTCTACTCCGACTGGATTTCGAACTCGAACCTCAACGGCCAGAAGACCCCGTACAAGTGGGAGACGTTCCTCACTCAGGAACTTCGCGACGCACTGGCGAACCGCCTCGGGTTCCAGTCCACCCGTAACGGCGTGATCGGCCTGTCGATGGGTGGCAGCGCCGCCCTGACCCTCGCCGCCTACCACCCCGAGCAGTTCAACTACGCGGGCTCGCTGTCCGGCTACCTGAACATCTCGGCTCCCGGCATGCGTGAGGCGATCCGCATCGCGATGCTCGACGCCGGCCGCTACAACGTCGACTCGATGTGGGGCCCGCCGTGGAACCCGGCGTGGCTGCGCAACGACCCGTTCGTGTTCGCGAACAAGCTTCGCGACAACAACACCCGCCTGTGGGTGTCGGCCGCCAACGGCATCCCCGCCCCCGGCGGAGCCGCACCGACCGGATTCATGGACGTCTTCAACGCGAGCACCGGTGCGAGCCTCGAGGCGCTGTCGCTGGCGAACACCCGTGCCTTCCAGGTCAAGATGGCGACCCTCGGCGCGAAGAACGTCACCTACAGCTTCCCGCCCCGCGGCATCCACACGTGGCGTTACTGGCAGCAGCAGATCCACGATCTGGCCGGCGACCTCGGCAACACGATCGGGTAGCTCGGAAGTAACAATTGCACCAGCTGTAACAGCGCGGCACTCCCACTCGTCTGTCGTTTGCGTGTAGAAAGAACCGGAACGCGAGGCCGTGCTCCGTGTTGGCCTCGACGCGCAGAGAGAGAGTGAACGTCATGCGAGTAGGCCTGTTCAAGGCAGAACGTCAGCGTTCGTCGGCCGGAAATGTTCGAAGGCGGACGCTGGCCTCGCTTGCCGCTGTGCTCGTGGTGCCGGTGGCGGTCGGGTTCACCCAGACCGCCACCGTCTCGGCTGCGCCCGCCGCCGCGCACGCTCCGGTGGCCACACAGGCCCCGGGCGGCGCGACGATCCATCACGTCGACTGGCTCACCGACCGTCGCGTGGCGATCTGGATCAACTCCCCGTCGATGGGCGTGCCGATCCAGGTGCAGATGCTGCTTGCGCGCGACTGGAACTCGAAGCCCACCGAGAAGTTCCCGTCCGTCTACATGCTCGACGGACTCCGCGCGCAGGACAACGAGAACGGCTGGACGCTCGAGACCGACGCCGAATCGTTCTTCGCCGACAAGAACATCAACGTCGTCCTCCCGGTCGGCGGCCAGTCCAGCTTCTACTCCGACTGGGTGGCCCAGGACAACGGTCAGAACTACCAGTGGGAGACGTTCCTCACGAAGGAACTGCCCCCGATCCTCGAAAGCGACTGGCGCACCACGCAGACCCGCGGCGTCATCGGACTCTCGATGGGCGGCACCTCCGCGATGTTCCTCGCGGCCCGCAACCAGGGATTCTTCACGTTCGCCGCGTCGCTGTCGGGCATGCTCACCACCACCGCGCTCGGCATGCCGCAGGCCGTCGCGTACGCGATGAGCGACGCGGGCGGATTCGACGCGGACGCGATGTGGGGTCCCCCGACCAGTTCGGCGTGGGAGGAACACGACCCCTACCTGCTGGCCGACAAGCTCAAGGGCGTCAGCCTGTACATCTCCAGCGGTAGCGGAACCACGGGCCCGTACGACCAGCCCTCCGGAATCCCCGGCGTCAGCACCAATTACGCGGGCATGGGCCTCGAGATCCTGTCGCGGCTCACGTCCCAGACCTTCGCGACCAAGCTCAACAAGCTGGGCATCCCCGCCCAGGTCAACTACCGGCCGTCCGGCACGCACTCATGGCCGTACTGGCAGTTCGAGCTCCACCAGCTGTGGCCGCAGCTCGCCAGCGCCGTCGACGTCGAACCCGACAAGCCGGTATGCACCACAGGCGGTTCCATCGCCGGGGTCGCCGGCGCGAACCCGTGGATCGGCGACTGCCTCACCCCCGAGTACAGCCTCGCGGGCGGCACGGTCCAGGACTTCCGCAACGGCCGGATCTTCGCCAAGTCCGACACCGGCGCGCAGCCGGTGGCCGGCGCCATCGGCGGCGTCTACCAGGCGACCGGTGGTCCGGGTGGGCCGCTCGGCTACCCGACGACGCCCGAACTGGCCACCCCCGACGGTCGCGGTCGCTTCAACCACTTCGAGCACGGGTCCGTGTACTGGTCGCCGCAGACCGGGGCGCACGCCGTCCGCGGCGCGATCCGCGACGAGTGGGCACGTCAGGGCTGGGAGGGCGGACCGCTCGGATACCCGGTGGCCGAGGAAGTTCCGACGCCAGGCAAGGACGGCGCGGTGCAGGGCTTCGAGATCGGCGCCATGTACTTCAGTCCGGCGAACGGCACCCACCGCGTGCAGGGAATGATCATGGGCAAGTACGCCGAACTCGGTTACGAGGGCGGGTGGCTCGGATTCCCGAAGACCAGCGAGATCGCGGTGAAGGACGGCGGCCGGTTCAACCAGTTCGAGGGCGGCAACATCTACTGGAGTCCGCTGTCGGGTGCGTGGGCCGTGGAGAACGGACCGATCTTCGACGCCTGGAAGAGCGCCGGCTACGAGGGCGGCCGGCTCGGCTTCCCGATCAGCGACAAATTCGCCATCCCCGGCGGAGTTCAGCAGAACTTCCAGACCGGTTACGTCACAGTGATCGACAACAAGGCCGAGATTCACTGATGGCCGGACCGCACTAGAAATCTCACGCGCAGCGGGCGGGGCGGGGTCCAGCGGACCCGGCTTCCGCCCGATCTGCGTCTGTACCCTGTCGAGAGACAACGACTTGGAAAGCAAGGACGGAAATAGATGCCGCAGCACTCACGTATCAGCACCACCTTCCGACGGGCGATCGCCGTAGGCGCGCTCGCCGTCGCAGCGAGCGGATTGTTGGTCGGGTGCGGCAGCGACGATTCCACGGCGACGTCGAACCCGTCCACCAGCGCCGCGACGTCGGCTGCGGCGTCCAGTTCCGCCGAGAGTTCGGCGTCCGCCGCGCCCAGCGCGAGCGCCTCGGCTTCGGCCTCCGCGCCGGTGACGAGCCCGGGTGAGGCGGCGACCGCGCCGCCGCAGCAGCCCGAGGAAGTTCCGGGCGATTTCCCCGGCCCCGCCGAGGTCCCGGTCAGCGCCGAAGGCCAGAAGTTCCTCGACGCGCTGAAGAGCAAGGGCATCGAGCCGGCCGCTGACGGCACCATGGCCGTGAGCACCGCCGACTTCATCTGCCAGGCCAAGGCCGAAGGCAAGAGCGACGCCGAAGCGATGGTGTTCGTCACAGCGATGGTCGGCACCGAGGCGTCGGCTGCGGGTCAGGAACTGACCCAGGAGCAGGCGACGGCCAACGCACAGACCTACATGGATGTCGCCCACGCGACGTACTGCAAGTAGACGCCGATGTCGTTGACCGGGCGCGGAACGCGGAAGAAGAAGAGCAGCCTCCTGCGCAAGCTGATGGTGCTGATCGTGATCCTGTTGGTGATTCTCGTCGCAGTGATCGCGCTCTGGTATCTCCTCGCAGGGCGGCTGCCCAAGCCGATCCCGACCCCTCCCGGTCCCGAGCGTCCCAACGCCCAGCCGGCCAGCTGCCCCGACGTCCAGGTGGTGGTCGTCCCGGGCACGTGGGAGTCCAGCGCCGTCGACGACCCGTACAACCCGACGGCCAACCCGGCGTCGCTGATGCTCAACGTGTCGCGGCCGCTGCAGGAGCAGTTCGAGCCGTCGCGCGCCGATGTGTACACGGTTCCGTACGTCGCACAGTTCTCCAACCCGGTCGCCTTCCCGCCGGACGGGCAGCAGTCGTACAACAACAGCCGCGGCGCGGGCACGGCCGCCACCAACGACATCCTGATCCGTCGTCACGCCGAGTGCCCGCTGACCAGCTTCCTGCTCACCGGATTCTCCCAGGGCGCGGTCATCGCCGGCGACGTCGCGTCGAGTATCGGCGCAGGTGACGGTCCTGTTCCGGCGGATCTCGTACTGGGTGTCGGGCTCATCGCCGACGGTCGCCGCGACCCGGCCGCCGCCACGAATATCGGGCAGCCGGTCGCCGGTGTCGGAGCCGAACTGTCGCTGGCCGGTCTGCAGATCCCGGGAATCACGATGACCGGTCCCCGCCCCGGCGGTTTCGGTGATCTCACCGACCAGGCGGTCGAGATCTGCGCCCCGTCGGACGGAATCTGTGACGCCCCGGCGCAGGCGTTGAAACCGAGCAACTGGATCGGAAGCGGTCTGCGTCTGCTCGAGTACAACAACAACCCCGTCCACGCGCTGTACAACTCGTACGTCGTCGACGACTCCGGCACCACGGCCACGCAGTGGATCGCCGGTTGGGCTGCCGAGAAGATCGAAGCCGCTCCGACCCCGGCACACAGTTGATTTTGTGGCGGATGGGTTCACCGTGGTCGGTGAGCCGTGAAACGTCCCAAACAGATAGGCGAGACGCGTACTGGCCGGTAGTGTGCGTTTCTCGGCACCGGTAGAGTGCTGCACTGTTGCGGCATCACCGGTGCCCGACCCCACCGATGTTCACGTCCTGAAACGCGGGCGTTTCACCACAGGAGAAGCTATTCATGAGTTCCGACGCCAGCTCGTTGCGTAAGTTCCGATTCGCAGCAGGCGGAGAGGGCAACGCGGACGAGGGCGGCGCGCGTCGGTTCGTCAAGCTCGCGCAGAAGGCCGAGGAACTCGGGTTCGACAGCTTCATGATCCCCGACCACCTGGGTAACCAGGTGGGACCGATCGCCGCTCTGGGTGCACTCGCGATCGCCACGGACAAGATCCGGCTCGGCACCGCCGTCCTCGCGAACGGGTTCCGGCACCCGGCGATCCTCGCCAAGGACGCCGCCACCATCGACGTCCTGTCGGGTGGTCGCCTCGAACTCGGCATCGGCGCAGGCTGGATGAAGGAAGAGTTCGACAAGGGCGGCATCGACTACGAGCGCCCGGGCATCCGGATCGCCAAGCTCGAGGAGACCCTGCAGATCCTCGACGTGCTGCTGCGCGGCCAGGAGTGCAACTTCGACGGCAAGTACTACCAGATCAAGGGCCTCACGGGCAGCCCGCGACCGCGGCAGGGCCCGCGTCCCCCGATCGCCGTCGGCGGCGGCGGCCCCAAGATGCTGGCGCTCGCGGCCAAGTACGCCGACATCATCTCCGTGGCGACGCCGACCAGCAAGGAAGGCAAGCTCCTGCTCTCGGGTGTCACGCTCGAGAAGACGATGGAGCGCGTCGACCGGATCCGGGAGGCTGCCGGCGACCGGTTCGACGACATCGAACTGAACTGGACGATCACCACCATCGTCATCACCGACGACCGTGAGCAGACCGCCGAGATGGCGCTCGCCGCACTCGATCAGGGCTTCCCGCCGAACATCGAGGTCGACACCAAACTGTCCGTCGAAGACATCCTGAGCTCGCCGTATCTCGCGATCGGAAGCTTCGAGGAGATCGCCGATCAGATACGTATGGTGCGAGAAAAGACGACAATGTCTTACGTCGGTGTGTTCCCCACACAGATGGATGCGTTCGCGCCGATCATCTCGCAACTGAAGGGCGAGTAGACGCAGCGTACCGAGGGCGGCGATGCCAATCTGTAACATATCGATGGTTTGGAATCGATGAACTTATTCGGGTGAGTGGCGTGTTACGTCATTCCCCACGAGTTGTACAAGATCCGATTCGGCGAAGGAAGTCTGGGGCGCAGTCATGCCGGTGGCATGCCTGTGTGATCGCTTCGGAGGAGATGGAATGAACGCGAAGTTCGATGATTTTATCGACGAGAAGGGCCATATCAGGCTCGACTCGGGAAGCACGCTGGTCGACTACGTCCAGCGGCACACCCGGGAGAACTCGGACGAGCTGGCATACCGCTACATCGACTATTCGCGGGACAGAGACGGCGAAGCACAGGAGCTGACCTGGGAACAGTTCGGCCACCGCCTGCGCGCCGTCGCGGCTCGCCTCCAGCAGGTCACCAAGCCCGGCGACCGTGTCGCAGTCCTGGCGCCGCAGGGTCTCGATTACGTCATCTCCTTCTTCGCCGCCATCCACGCCGGAACGATTTCGGTGCCGCTGTTCGACCCCGACGAACCCGGCCACACCGACCGTCTGCACGCCGTCCTCGGTGACTGCACGCCTGCCGCCATCCTCACGGCCACCTCCTCCGCCGCGGGTGTTCGACAGTTCTTCCGGTCCCTCCCCGCCGCCCAGCGCCCCCGCATCATCGCCGTCGACGCCATCCCCGACAGCGTCGGCGAGTCCTGGGTGCGCCCCGAGATCGATCTCGACGACGTCGCGTACCTGCAGTACACGTCCGGTTCCACCCGTGTGCCCGCCGGTGTGGAGATCACGCACCGCGCCGTCGGCACCAACGCGCTGCAGATGGTCGACTCCATCGAGCTCACCGAGAATTCGCGCGGCGTCACGTGGCTGCCGCTGTTCCACGACATGGGTCTGCTGACCGTCATCCTGCCCGCCCTGGGCGGCAAGTACATCACCATCATGAGCCCGCGTGCGTTCGTGCAGCGGCCGTACCGGTGGATCAAGGAACTGGCAGCGGTCTCCGACGGTGCGGGCACGTTCGCGGCCGCACCCAACTTCGCGTTCGAGCACGCGGCCGCCCGCGGTCTGCCGAAGAACGGTGAGAGCCTCGACCTGAGCAACGTGATCGGTCTCATCAACGGCAGCGAGCCGGTCACCACGTCGTCGATGCGCAAGTTCAACGAGGCGTTCGCGCCGTACGGCCTGCCGAAGACGGCGATCAAGCCCTCGTACGGCATGGCCGAGGCCACCCTGTTCGTGTCCTCCACCCGGCACTCGGACGAGGCCCGCGTCATCTACGTCGACCGCGACGAGCTCAACGCCGGTCGCGTCGTGAAGGTGGACCAGGACGCCGAGAACGCCATCCCGCAGGTGTCGTGCGGCTACGTCGCCCGCAGCCAGTGGGCCGCCATCGTCGACCCGGAGTCGCGGATCGAGCAGCCCGACGACCGGGTCGGAGAGATCTGGCTGCACGGCGAGAACATCGGGATCGGCTACTGGGGTCGCACCGACGAGACCGCCGAGACGTTCCACAACAAGCTCACCAACCGGCTCGCCGAGGGCAGCCACGCGGAGGGCACGCCCGAGGACGCCAACTGGATGCGGACCGGCGACTACGGCGTCTACATCGACGGCGAGCTGTTCATCACGGGCCGCGTCAAGGACCTCGTGATCGTCGACGGCCGCAACCACTACCCGCAGGACCTCGAGTACTCGGCGCAGGAGGCGAGCACCGCGCTCCGCCCCGGTTTCGTCGCGGCATTCGCGGTCCCGGCCAACCAGCTGCCCGCCGTCGTGTTCGAGAACACACATTCGGGTCTGAACTATGACGCGGGCGACTCCTCCGAGCAGCTCGTGATCGTCGCCGAGCGCGCACCGGGTGCGGGCAAGGCCGACCCCCAGCCGATCGCCGACACGGTGCGGGCGGCGTTGTCGAGCAGGCACGGGGTCACCGCGCGCGACATCCTGCTGGTGCCCGCGGGCTCGATTCCTCGTACGTCGAGCGGCAAGATCGCCCGCCGCGCGTGCAAGGCGAGCTACATCGAAGGCACCCTGCGCGGCGGATACACGCAGACGGCCTTCCCCGATAGCGTTTCCGAATAGTCCACTTCCTGACGGGTAGCTTGGTGAGTTGATGGCTGAAAAAGATGATGACCGGACCAGCAGCACAGGTGACATGACGGTCGCGCAGCTGCGCGAGTGGCTGCGTAACTGGATTGCCGACGCAACCGGGCAACCGGTCGGTCAGATCACCGACGACCGTCCGATGGAAGAGTTCGGTCTGTCGTCTCGCGACGCCGTCGCGCTCAGCGGCGAGATCGAGGAACTGGTAGGCGTCACGCTCACCGCGACCGTCGCCTACCAGCACCCCACCATCGCGTCGCTGGCCACCCGCATCATCGAGGGCGAACCCGAGCAGCTCGACGACTCCGCGGACGCCGCGTACTACGCGTCGGCGCCGACGTCGGATGCGCACGACATCGCGATCGTGGGCGTGGCCTCCCGTTTCCCCGGCGCGGGTAAGACTCCTGCAGAGATGTGGCAGATGCTCGCGGAGGGCCGCGACGGCATCTCCGACCTGCCCGAGGGGCGCTGGGAGGAGTTCACCTCCGACCCGCAGATCAAGGCGGCCGTCGAGAAGGCCAACACGCAGGGTGGCTACCTCGACGACGTGAAGACCTTCGATGCGGAGTTCTTCGCGATGTCCCCGCTGGAGGTCGCGAACGTCGACCCGCAGCAACGCCTCGCGATGGAACTGACGTGGGAGGCACTCGAGCACGCGCGCATCCCGGCCAGCGACCTCAAGGGTGAGCAGGTCGGTGTGTTCATCGGCAGCTCGGCCAACGACTACCAGCTGCTCGCGGTCAGCGACCCCGTCCACGCGCACCCGTATGCGCTGACCGGTACGTCGACGTCGATCGTCGCCAACCGGGTTTCCTACTTCTACGACTTCCGCGGGCCGTCCATCGCCCTCGACACGGCGTGCTCGTCTTCGCTCGTCGCGGTGCACCAGGCGGTGCGCTCGCTGCGGTCCGGTGAGTCGGATCTCGCGCTCGCCGGCGGCGTGAACATGCTCGTGGCGCCGCCCGCCACGCTGGGCTTCGACCAGCTGGGTGTGATGGCCCCCAACGGCCGCATCAAGGCGTTCTCCTCCGACGCCGACGGCATGATTCGCGCCGAGGGCGGCGGTCTCGTGGTCCTGAAGCGTCTCGAGGACGCGGAGCGGGACGGCGACGAGATCCTCGCCGTCATCGCCGGCAGCGCGGTCAACCAGGACGGCCGCTCCAACGGTCTCGCGGCGCCGAACCCGGATGCGCAGGCCGACGTCCTGCGCCACGCCTACCGGGATGCGGGCATCAACCCGGCCGGCGTCGACTACATCGAGGCGCACGGCACCGGCACCATCCTCGGCGACCCCATCGAGGCGGATGCGCTCGGACGCGTCGTGGGGCGTGGACGCGCCGACGACCAGCCCGCGCTGCTCGGCTCTGCCAAGACCAACTTCGGTCACCTCGAGGCAGCCGCAGGCGCCGCAGGCCTGATCAAGGTCGTGCTGTCGATGCAGGAAGACACCCTGCCGCCGACGCTGAACTTCGCCGGACCCAACCCGTACATCGCGTTCGACAAGGCGCACCTGCAGGTCATTCCCGAGGGTGCGGCGTGGCCGCGCTACACGGGCACGGCCGTCGCCGGTGTGTCCGGCTTCGGGTTCGGTGGCACCAACGCGCACGTCGTCGTGCGTGAGTACACCGGGCCTGCCGCGGACGACGCGGCCGAGGTCACCGAGCCCGCTGTTCCCGCCGAGGAATTGGTCGCCGAGGCCGTCGAGCCGACGGTCGTTCTCGCGGTGTCGGGTGCGCTGCCGTCGCGTCGTCGCCGTGCCGCCGCGGATCTGGCCGACTGGCTGGAGACCGAAGAGGGCAGCACCACTCCGCTCGCCGACGTCGCGCGCTCTCTCGCCCGCCGCAACCACGGTCGCTCGCGTGCCGTGGTCCTGGCGAAGACCCGCTCCGAGGCCGTCACCGGGCTCCGCGCCATCGCCGCCGGAAAGCCGGGGCAGGGTGTGTTCTCGGCGGATTCGCCGTCGTCGAAGGGCGCCGTCTGGGTTCTGTCGGGCTTCGGTTCGCAGCACCGCAAGATGGCCAAGCAGCTCTACCTGGAGAACCCGGTCTTCGCGGCCGCCATCGACGAGGTCGACGCGCTGATCGAGGACGAGGCCGGCTACTCCATGAAGGAGAAGTTCCTCGACGACGCGATCGACTACGACGTCGAGACCTCCCAGGTCGGCATCTTCACCATCCAGATCGGTCTGGCGGCCCTGCTGCGTCACCACGGCGCCGAGCCCGAGGCCGTGGTCGGACACTCGATGGGTGAGGCTGCTGCCGCGTACATCTCGGGTGGTCTGCCGCTCGAGGACGCGGTGCGGGTCATCTGCGCCCGGTCCCGCCTCATGGGTGAGGCCGAGGCCACGCTCGAGGGCGACGACATCCGCCTGATGGCGCTCGTCGAGTACAGCGCGTCCGAGATCGAGACCGTCCTCACCGACTTCCCGCACCTCGAGGTCTGCGTGTACGCGGCCCCGACGCACACCGTGATCGGTGGCCCCGAGCCTGAGGTCAACGCCATCGTCGCGCGCGCCGAGGGCGAGGAGAAGATGGCCCGCGTCCTCAAGACGAAGGGCGCCAGCCACACCTCCCAGGTCGATCCGCTGCTGGGTGAGTTGGCCGCGGAACTGGCGGGCATCGAGCCGACCAAGCTGAAGCTGGGTGTGTACTCGTCGGTCGACCAGGACACGTACTACCGCGCCGGCCACGAGCCGATCCACCGCGAGGAGTACTGGACCAAGGGTCTGCGCCACAGCGTGTACTTCACCAATGCCGTCCGCCTCGCCGTGGGCAGCGGGCACACCACGTTCGTGGAGCTGGCGCCCAACCCGGTGGCCCTGATGTCCGTCGCCGCCACCGCGTTCGACGCCGGTCTGCACGACATGCAGCTCATCCAGACGCTCAAGCGCAAGGAGGACGAGCCGCTCGGTGTCCTCGCCGCGCTCGCGCAGCTGTACGTGCACGGGCACGCCGTCGACCTGTCGTCGCTGCTCCCCGAGGGCGACTTCGCGTCCGTTCCGCGCACCGCGTGGATCCGGAAGCCGTACTGGGTGGAGACCCGCATCGATTCCAGCGGCAACACCCGCGTCCCCGGTGCGCACGTGTCGCTGCCCGACGGCCGCCACGTGTGGGAGGTCCAGGCCGGCGCGGTCACCGACCTGCCCGCATTGGTCACCGCCGCCGCGTCGCAGGTGCTGTCGGACGTGACGCTCGCCGCGTCCGTTCTGCACGCCCACGCTCCGGCGGAGGGTACGCTCACCACCACGCTCAACTCGCATCCGGGTGGCGCGTCGCTGCAGGTGCACGCGAAGAGCGGCCCGAATTTCACGCTGCTGTTCGATGCCGCCGTCACGTCCGGTGAGGCGCTTCCCGAACCCGTCGTCGCGCCGCCGGTGCAGTCGACCTCCCCGGTGGAGGAGCTGCCCGAGGTCGTCGAGGATATCGGCGAGAAGTGGGACCCCAACGGTTCGCAGACCCTCGAAGACCGTCTGGCGCTGATCGTCGCCGAGTCCATGGGCTACGCCCCGGAAGACCTGCCCGCCGAGATCCCGCTCATCGAGTTGGGCCTCGACTCGCTGATGGCCGTCCGCATCAAGAACCGCGTCGAGTACGAGTTCGACATCCCGCAGCTGCAGCTGCAGGCGGTCCGGGACGCGAATCTGATGGAGGTCGGCAAGTACCTGCGCTACGCGGTCGAGAACCGCGAAGAGGTGCAGGCGCTGGCGGACAAGCAGAAGGCCGAGAAGGAGGCGGAGGAGGCCGCGGAGGGCGCGGAGGCCGACCGTGACTCGGAGGCTTCCGGCTCCCCGCTCGACGCCGAGGACACGTCCGTGGAGGCCGAGGCCGAGGCGATCCTCGCCACTACCCCGGTGCCGGCGACGGCCGCGGCTCCCGAGACGGCCCCCGTGGACAGCAAGGAGGCGTTCGCCGACGCGACCGGTTCCGACGTTCCGCCGCGCGATGCCGCCGAGCGTCTGACGTTCGCCACGTGGGCCGTCGTCACCGGCGAGTCCGCCAAGGGCATCTTCAACACGCTGCCGATCCTGAACGACGAGACGGCCGAGAAGCTGGCGGCGCGGTTGTCGGAACGCGCGAACGGTGAAATCACGTTCGACGACGTCCTCGACTCCACCACCATCGAGGAACTGGCTAACGTGGTGCGTGGATTCCTCGAGGATTCCGGCAAGATCGACGGGCTGGTCCGCGCGCTGCGGCCTCGCCCGGAAGGATCCGACGCCGTCCCCGTGTTCGTGTTCCACCCGGCCGGTGGTTCGACCGTCGCGTACGAGCCGCTGCTGAAGCGTCTGCCCGAGGGCACGCCGATGTACGGGTTCGAGCGCACCGAGGGTCCGATCGAGGTCCGGGCGGTGGAGTACCTGCCGCTGATCCGCGAGATCCAGGGTGACGGACCGTACGTGCTGTACGGCTGGTCGCTGGGCGGTGTGCTGGCCTACGCGGTGGCGAAGCTGCTGCGTGAGTCGGGCGCCGACGTCCGGATCGTCGGCCTGATCGACACGGTCATGGCCGGTGAGAAGGTCGAGGACACCCCGGACGAGATCCGTAAGCGCTGGCAGCGGTACGCCGCGTTCGCGAAGAAGACGTACAACGTGGACTACCCGCTGCCGTACGACAAACTCGCCGCGGCAGAGAGCGACGAAGAGCAGATCAAGATCCTGACGGAACTGCTCAAGCTGAGTGGCACGAAGATTCCGGGCGGAATCATCGAGCACCAGCGCACGTCGTGGCTCGACAACCGGGCCATCCAGACCGCCGAGCTCGAGCAGTACGACGGCGACGTCGTCCTGTACATGGCCGACCGCTACCACGACGACGTGATGAACCTGGAGCCCGCGTTCAAGACCCGGAAGCCGGACGGCGGCTGGGGCGACGCGGTGAAGAACCTGGAGATCATCCACGTGGGCGGCGATCACATCCAGATCGTCGACGAGCCGTACATCGCGAAGGTCGGTGCCGACCTCACCAAGAAGCTGGCGGCGATCCAGGCCGCCGGAACCGGAGCGCATCAGTGACCACCACCACCGCAGAGAAGCTTGCCGAACTGCGCGAAAAGCTTGAAACGGCAAAGGAACCCGCGGGCGAACAGGCTATCGCCAAGCGCGCGAAGAAGGGCATCCCGAGCGCGCGCGAACGCATCGACATGCTGCTCGACCCGGGAAGTTTCATCGAGGTCGGCGGCCTGATGCGCCAGCCCGGTGATCCGGGTGCCCTGTACAGCGACGGCGTGGTCACCGGCCACGGAACCGTCGAGGGACGCCCGGTCGCGGTGTTCTCGCACGATCAGACCGTGTTCGGCGGTTCCGTCGGCGAGATGTTCGGCCGCAAGGTCGCCGCGATCATGGAGTTCGCCGCCAAGATCGGCTGCCCCTGCGTCGGCATCAACGACTCCGGTGGAGCGCGGGTGCAGGATGCGGTGACGTCGCTGGCCTGGTACGCGGAGCTCGGCCGTCGGCAGGAACCGCTGTCGGGTATGTGCCCACAGATCTCGATGATCCTCGGCAAGTGCGCGGGCGGTGCGGTGTACGCGCCGATCAACACCGACGTCCTGGTGGCCACCGAGGAGTCGTACATGTTCGTCACCGGACCCGACGTGGTCCGGAAGATCACCGGCGAGGACGTCAGTCTCGAAGAACTCGGCGGCGCCCGGAACCAGGCCCAGTACGGCAACCTGCACCATGTGGCGGCCGACGAGAAGGCCGCGTTCGAGTGGGTGCGCAAGTACCTCAGCTTCCTGCCGTCGAGTTGCATGGAGAAGCCGCCGGTGGTCAACCCGGGTCTGGAACCGGAGATCACGGACTCCGACCGCGACCTCGACACGTTCATCCCGGACGCCGACAACGCCGGCTACGACATGCACGACATCCTGCTGCGGATATTCGACGACGGTGAGTTCCACGAGATCGGCGGGCAGGTGGCGCTGAACATCATCACCGGCTTCGCCCGCGTGGACGGGCGCACGGTCGGCGTGATCGCCAACCAGCCGCTGGTCGCGGCGGGCGCGCTGGACGCCCAGGCCTCGGACAAGGCCGCGCATTTCATCCGCATCTGCGACGCCTTCGACATCCCGCTGGTGTTCGCGGTCGACACGCCCGGGTTCCTTCCCGGCCTCGAACAGGAGCGGATCGGCGTCATCAAGCGTGGCGGCCGGTTCATCTTCGCGTTCGTGACGGCGACGGTCCCGAAGGTGACCGTCGTGATCCGCAAGGCGTACGGCGGCGCGTACGCCGTCATGGGCTCGAAGCAGCTGGGCGCCGACATCAACTTCGCGTGGCCGACCGCCCGCATCGCGGTGATGGGCGCGGAGGGTGCTGTCGACCTCATCGGGCGCAGGCAGATCGAGGCCGCGGGTGAGAACGCTCCCGCCGTCCGCAGGCAGCTGATCAACTTCTACAACGAGAACATCGCGACGCCGTACATCGCGGCGGAGCGTGGCTACATCGACGCCGTCATCGAGCCCGCCACCACCCGGCTCGAGATTCGCAAGGCGCTGACGATGCTGCGCGACAAGAAGGTGCAGCGCAACCCGCGCAAGCACGATCTGATGCCTCTGTAGGTGACTCATGCCGACCGCAGCTTCGGTTCGGTGTGGACGAACACCGGCGGCCGCGGGCGCGACGCCGCGAGCGTGTGCGCCGCGCGGAGGTCCGCGAGCACCGTCGCCGGGTCGGCCTGAATCTGCTTCGGCAGGTGCGTCACGACGATGATGCCCTCGCGCTGCATGCGCGCCCGCCGCCTCATCGTCGCCTCGTGGAGTTCGGGCGAGAAGTGGTACTTCAGCGAGTCGATCTCCCAGGCGACGGCGACATCGTCCAGCCAGCCGTCGGGACGTGCGATCCACAGCCCGGCAGCGGACAGGACGTCCACGTTGTGCCGCATCGGCGGAAGACCACTCGTCGCATACACCTTCTGCGCGTGGACCTCGGCGACGGAATGCGCGTCGTCGCTCAGTTCACGCAGGACCGCGCGGGGCAGGCGGCTTCCGCGGTCGCTGCCGTGCGCGAGTTCACGAACGAGTTCGTCGACGGTCACGTCGCCGCGCTGGATGCCGCCGGCGAGGAGCGCCCGGCAGCTGTCGGCCTGAAGCGTGCGACGTCCGGCGTCCAGGAGGCTGCGCGCCGGGGGAGCGAGGCGCAGGAGCCCCCGGTGGACCGGTGAGGGCATGCGCCACGTCCGCTCGACCTTCACGTACGCCCAGTCCCGACGGTGCCGGGTGGACGGGATGAGCAGCAGCACGTCGTTCCGGGCCGCCGACGACGTGTAGCCGAACGCGGCGAGCGCGGCGTGACCCGACAGCAGCGCGTCCGGACCGCCGTATTCGAGCGCCGCCAGATTGCGCTGCAGCGTCGTCGGCGGCCCGTTGTGCAGCAGGACCACGCCGGGGAGGATCCGCTGCCAGGGACCGCCGTCGGTGCAGCGTGCGGAGATGGTGCCCTTCGCGACCCCCAGCCGTTCCAGGGTGGCCGCGCGGATCACACCGCCGCGGCTGACGGCGGCTATCCCAGAGAGATCTTCGGCCCAGGTTCCTCGTCGCATGGGTCCGAGCATGCCGCGGGCGAATCGGACCGTCGCCGGAAAGCCCACGTCGGAAATTGCCCTGTGGATGGACGGAAGGTTGTGGACAACTCCGCGGGCGACGGAGCTTTTCGCCGTTTCGGACCGCCCGGCGCGGCGCCCGATGTGACATTCGTTCAGTCAGAGTGAACGCGTGTGACATCGGGCGTCGCAAGCAGGGCAGGCGCAGGCAGGCAGGTCTAGGGGCTGCTGTACACCCGCAGGGTGCCCGGCTTCCACAGTCCGGATCGGGTGGCGGTCTCGGTGTCGACCGTGGCCGCGGTGGCGTCCGGGTAATACCGGTCGAAGCGCTCGAGGGAGCCCCAGTCGCGGCCCCAGTCGTCCCGCATGTAGGTGGGGATGGCCGTGGCGCTGGCGAGCAGTTCGGTGAAGCCGAGGGGGCCACCGTTCTCCGGGGACTGCCAGGTGTCGGTCGAGCTGACGGCCAGCGGGCGGTCGGGGAGGATGCGGTAGTTCGGCATCTCCGCGACACCGTACTGGTGGTCGAACGGACGCTGGCACGGGAACTGCAGCCCGACGGCCCAGTCCAGCAGCACCGGCTGTGAGCTGCCGATCGTCGAGTTGAGGGTCTCGAGCTTCGGAACCCGCGGCGGGGTGAAGGCCAGCCACTGGTCGCCGGTGAGGTTGGGATCGTTGGCGACGATCCGAACAGAGTCGGCGTCGGGGGACAGTTCGCTGATCGGGACGCGCAGGTTGCGCCACGACGGTGCGGGACCGATGTCCTTGGGCAGGTAGGTGCCCTGGGCCTGCACGGTGCCGTCGGGCTGACGCTTGCCGTATTCGAGGAGCAGTGACTGACCGTAGGTGAGGGCGCCGGTCGAGTCGACCGACCAGATGCGGCCCGCGGCGGACATGACGATCAGCGGGGCGTCGTCGCTGCGCTCGGGGAGTGCGTACCAGCTGGACGACAGCGTCGCCGGTTCCTGCACGCCTTCCTGGTAGCTGCCCATGACGGGTGTGGTGCCGGGGTCGAGTCCGAACGGCAGCTTGGCGGTACTGCCGTTGACGCCGACGTTGCCGGTGCCGCCGCTGGTTCCGGCGCTCGATCCGGTCTCGAAGCTGGGCCCGACGCTCTGGTTGTCGGTGTTGCCCATGCCCTGCTTGACCTCGACGTAGTCGGCGGTCAGGTCGGACGGCACCCCGTTGGGGGAGAAGCCGACGGGATCGGCTCCGCCGAGCGGGTCGGCGGGGTTCGCCAGCGGCTGCGCGGGATCGTTGATGGGTGTGAGGTTTCCGCCGTTGGTGTCGCCTTCGACGAGGACGTCCTCGGCGAGTCCGCACGTCTGCCCGGTGAGGGAGTCGAAGTTCGAGCGTGCCAGCGAGTACGCCGGGTACTGGGAGACGGCGCCCTTGAGGAGCGAGAGGACCTCGAACAGCACCATGATGCCGGCGATGACGGTGAGCGGGGCGGCCGCGAATTTCCTGATCCGCCTGCCCTTCTCGGTGTTGGCGCGGGCGGGTGGCGCCGCGAATCCCTCACGCAGGTACTGCCAGGCGGCCAGCGCGACGGCCAGCGCGAACAGGACGAGGAAGAACGTGTTGGACTGGCGGCCGCCGATGGAGACGGTCTTGTCGAACCACGGCACCCCGTAACTCGAGACGTACCAGTAGCCGTTGATGCCCGCGAACGTCAGGGCCAGCATGAGGAGCAGGCCGGCGAGGAAGATCGTGCGGTTGCGGCGCGACCGCAGCGCGGACGCCGACACCGCGACGGCGGTGAGTGCGGCCAGGGAACCGGCGATGCCCGCGTACGCCCCGAAGTGGTGGGTCCACTTGGTGGGGTTGAACATCATGAAGAAGATCGTGCCGAACACGACACCGAGCAGACGCCACGACGGGCCGGTGGCGGCGCCGGGAATCCGCTTGCGGCGCAACAGGATGAACAGCGTCGTCAGCAGGCACAGGATCATCGTCAGGAACGCGAAACGACGAGCCACGGAACCGTCGACGGTCGGGACGAAGAGGTAGTAGTAGCGCAGGAAGTCCTTGTACCACTCGAGGTTCGGGCCGATCAGGGTGCGGACCCGGGTGGCCTCCATCACCGCGGCGACGGTCTGGTCGGCGAACACGACCACCAGGACGATCGTGCCCGCGGCCGCGATCGGAGCCAGCAGTGGCAGTGTCCCCACCTGGCGGTGGCGCTTGACGACGATCCGGACGAGCGGACGTGCGCCGGCGAGCAGGGCGGCCACACACATCAGTCCCGTTGGGGCGGCCGCGAGCGTGAACGCGCCGATCAGGACGGCGACAGCCGCGGGGAGGAGACGTCCGGTCGCGATGGAACGCTCGATGGAGCACCACGTGAGCAGGGCGCCGAGCGCCACGATGGGCTCGGGCCGCAGCCCGTTGTTGTAGGGCAGCCAGAACGCGAGGAAGACGAGTCCGCCGGTCCAGAGCGCGACCTTGTTGCGCCGGACGGACCGGCCGAGGCGCGGAGCGACCTCCCGGCTGATCACCATCCAGCACAGGATGCCGGCGATGAGGGCGGGCAGTCGCATGAACGGGCTGGCCGTCGAGATCTTCGCCATCGCGGCCAGGACGTCGTAGTACCAGCCGAACGGCGCCTCGGGGACACCGAACCAGCGGAAGTAGTTGGCCATGTAGCCGGCGTGGTCGGAGACCCGGGCCATGGTGAGCAGGTAGCCGTCGTCGGACGTGTTGGCGCCGATGAAGTGCCACAGAACCAGCGTGCCCACGACGATCGTGTCGAGTCCGGTGAACTTCCACCAGTGCGACGGCAGGAAGTTGCGGTGCCCGCGCCCGTCCGTGCCGTCGAGGCGGCCGAGGGCGACCAGGGCGACGGCCGTGGCGAGGAGGGCCACGATCATGGCGACGAGCTTGATCAGCGTGGGGCTCGACGAGAACCGGGAGTCGACGTTCATCGTGAACGACAGGCCTGCCGGCGCCGCCCCGTCACGGAGGTCGCTGAACACGCCCACCACCTGCGGGCGGAGGTCGCCGGTGAGGGAACCGGCGATCGGGTCACCGGTCGGAGTGGTCAGACCCACGAATTCGGCGGACGTCGCGTCGATGTTCGACGTGATGCGGATCTCGGTGCAGGCGCCCGACTGCACCTGTTCGCGCGGCGCCGTCGCGATGGTGACATTGCGGTCGAGCACGTCGACCGACCTGTCCGATACCCGCACGAACATCGCATTCAGTGCCGCACCCTCGCCCTGTGCGGGGGCGGTGGCCAGCAGGATTCCGCCCTGCGGGGGGAGCCCGGCCACGGCGGAACACGGGATCGCCGCCGACAGGTCGACCGGGACCTGCGACATCAGCGGTGCCTCGAGGTCGCCGACGACGCCGTTCTCCGGCCAGTTCACCGCTGCGGTGGTCTGTTGCACCGGCATGAACGGGGTGGCCACTGCCAGCACGAACCCGATGAGTCCGGTGACGATGGCGATCAGACGAGCGGTCCGGTATTCACTCCGCCGGTCCTGGCGAGCAGGTGGCGAAGTGGATTCGGCGTCGGAGACGGAAGTTGTCAGAGCGTCGGGCACGGTTGTCGATGGTATGTCAGGAACCTGAGTAGGCATATTGCCGCCTACCAGAGGGTAGGGACACTTCTAGTAGTAACGCACCGGTCCGGCCGACCAGGTACCAGACCTGGTCACCTGTTCGGATTCGACCCGCGCGGGCGTCGCCGACTCGTCGAGCGGTGTGTACCGCTCGAGCGAGCCCCAGTCGCGGTCCCAGTCGTTCGACAGGTAGGTGGCCAGGGTGCTCGCCGACAACAGCTGGTCGGTCCAGCCCAGCGGGCCGCCGCCGAACTTGTCCTGCCAGGCATTGGTGGACTCGGCGCCGATGCGGTCGGGGAGAACACGCCACTGCGGGACCTCGGCGACGCCGTAGCGGTGGTCGAAGGGCCGCTGGCAGGGGAAAGCGAGCCCGACGGCCCAGTCGAGGAGCACGGGGTCGCTGGAGCCGACGACGGTCTGCAGGGTCTGCATCGTCGGCACCCGGGGCGGTGTGACCGCCAGCCACTGGCCGGGGTCGGTATCCGGGTCGTCCGCGACGAGCCGGACCGTGTTCGCCTCGGCGGGCAGCTGGTCGAGTGGCACGCGCAGGTTGCGCCACGACGGGGACGGCCCGATGTCGATCGGGTCGACGGTGCCGAGCGCGGTGACGGACCCGTCGGGGCCGGTGACCCCGTACTCGACCTTCAGACTCTGACCGGGGGTGACGACGCCGTCCGCGTCGACCGACCGGATGCGCCCGGCGGCCGAGAGGGTGAGGATCGGTGCGTCGTCGCTGCGGTCGGGCAGCCCGTACCAGCCGGTGGTGAGGGAGGCGGGTGTCTGATCCCCGCCCGGCTGGTAGCTGCCGAGAACCGGGGTCCGGGCGGGGTCGAGGCCGAACGGCAGCGTCACGGTGCTGCCGTTGACGCCGGCGGTGGCCTCGGTACCGCCACCGGTGCCGGAGCTGGTGCCCGTCGTCGTCTCGTCGGTCTCGGTGTCGACGGTGTTCGCGCCGCCGGTGGCGATCTTCTCGGAGTCGGCGGTGAGGTCGTCGGCGATGCCGTTGGGGGTGAAGCCCTCCGCGGACGTCGTGCCGAACGCGCCTGCGCCGTTCGGGTCGGTGACCGGGGTGAGCGGCTGCAGCAGTGCGGCGGTGGGGTCGGTCTCGACGAGGACCTCGTCGGCGAGCGCGCACGAGTTGCCGGTCACCGACTCGATGTTGGCCTTCGCGATGGAGTACCCGGGGTACTGCGCGACAGCACCCTTCAGCAGCGACAGCACCTCGAACAGGACGACGGCACCGGCCGCGACGGTCAGCGGCGACGGCGCCAGCATCCGGGCACGTTTGCCGTTGGGCTTCTTGCCGCTCTCGTACGGTTCGCGGACGTGGTACCAGGCGGCGAGGAGCAGCGTCAGGACCGTGAGGCCCAGGAACAGCGTGGAGAAGCCCTTGCCCGCGATCATCGGCGGCTTGTCCCACCACGGGACGCCGTAGCTGGACACGTACCACCAGCCGTTGGAGCTGGTGAACGCGACCGCGAGGATGAACAGGACACCCGCGGCGAACAGGGTGCGGTTCCGTTTGGAGCGGATGCTCGCGGCTCCCACCCCGACCGCGGCGAGCACCGCGACGGAGCCGGCGAGACCCGCGTACACACCGAAGTGGTGGGTCCATTTGGTGGGCGTGAACATCATCAGCAGCAGCGACGCGAACACGATGCCGAGGATTCGGCGGGACGGTCCGATCGCGGTCCCGGGCACCTTCCCCTTGCGCAGGATCAGCATCACGCAGACCACGACGCACAGCAGCATCACGAACACGCCGAAGCGGCGGGCCAGCGAGCCGTCCGGCGAGATCCCCATGAGCGAATCCCAGCGCAGCCGCTCGTCGAACCAGGCCACGTTGGGGCCGAGGGCGGTGCGGACCCGCGTCGACTCGAGCACCGTCGCCAATGTCTGATCCGCGAAGACGGCCACCATGACGACGGTTCCCGCGGCGAGGATCGGCAGGATCTGGGACGCGAATCCCACCCGGTGGCCGCGCGCGATGACGATCTGCAGGATCGGCCGCGCACCGGCGATCAGGGCGGCGATGCAGATCAGGCCCGACGGTCCGGCCGCGAGAGAGAACGCGGCGATGAGCACGGCGACGGCACCGGGGAGGAGTCGTCCGGTGGCGATGGCGCGCTCGATGGAACACCACGTGAGGAGGGCGCCGAGCGCGATGACCGGTTCGGGACGCAGCCCGTTGTCGTACGGCAACCAGAACGCCAGGAAGACCAGCCCGCCGGTCCAGAGGGCAGTTCTGTTGCGCCGCACGGCCACACCGAGGCGGGGAATGACCTCCCGGCTGATCACCATCCAGCAGAGCAGGGCGGCGAGGAGCGTCGGCAGTCGCATCCACATGCTCGCCGTGCTCACCTTCGCCAGCGCCGCGAGGAGTTCGTACGACCACCCGAACGGCGCCTCGGGGACACCGAACCAGCGGAAGTAGTTGGCCATGTAGCCGGAATGCTCCGACACCCGCGCCATGCCGAGGAGATAACCGTCGTCGGAGGTGTTGGCGCCGACCACATGCCACAGCAGCAGCGTCCCGATCACCACGGCGTCGACACCGGTGAACTTCCACCAGTGCGCGGGCAGGAAGCGGCGCGCGCGGCGACCGTCGATGCCGTCCACACGGTGCAACGCGTACAGCGACGTCAGTGTTGCGAGGACGCACACGATCATCGCCAGCAGTTTGAGCAGGGTGGGGCTGGACGAGAATCGGGAGTCCGGGTGGACGTGCACGTTCAACCCTGACGGCGCCGCCCCCTGCAGGTCGGTGAACAGGCCGACCATCTGCGGGCGCTGGTCGCCCTCGACGGAACCGGCGAGGGGTTCGGCGGTGCCCGTGATCTCCGCCGACGTCCGCTGGTGGTCGGACGTGACGGTGAGGGCGGTGCAGCCCTGGACATCCGCGGCGTCCGCCGAGATCAGGGAGATGCCGCGAATCGTGACGTCGACCGTGCCGCCGGCGCCGCCCTTCACCACGAGGCCGTTCTTCTCGAAGTCGGGCGCGCGATTCGGGAGGGTGGAGACGACGGTGCCGCCGTCGGGTCCGAGTTGCGTGAACACCGAGCACGGCACGGTCACCTGCATGTCCAGCGGTGTGTACGAGACGAGTGGCGCCTCGACGCTGTTCACGGTGCCGTCCTGCGGCCAGTCGATCGACGCGGCGTCCTGCTTCACCGGGAGGAACGGGGTGGCCAGCGCGAGCACGAACCCGATCAGGCCGGTGACGATCGCGACGAGCCGGGAAGTGCGGATGGTCCGAAGGTCAGGCGGCGGGGGTTGGGACGGCACAGGACGATGTTAGGCGATGGTGGCTCCGCCACCCGTGAGTACTTGTTAACGCGCGGCGGTTAAGAAGTACTCACGGGACCGAAGGTCACGACCGCGGCGACGTCGTCGAGGGAGAGGTCCAGAACCCGGGCGACCGCGGCGATCGTGAAGAACGCGGGTGTGGCGATGCGTCCGGTCTCGATCTTGCGCAGGGTTTCGACGGAGATGCCCGCGTCGAGTGCGACCGTGACCATGCTCATGTCTCCCCGCGCGGATCGCAGCAGCTCACCCAGCCTCTGCCCGCGTTCGAGTTCCTCTGCTGTCAACGGCACACGCACCATGTGCCATATAGTAATACCGGTATAGAAATTGGATCCCGACGTGGAGGGTGAGCCGTGGTCGAGTTGAAGTCGGCGGCCGAGGTGCAGGCGATGCGCGCGGCGGGCCGGGTGGTGGCCGACGCCCTGGCCGCAGTGCGCGAGGCGGCCGCGATCGGGGTGACACTTCAGGGCCTCGATGCGGTGGCCGCGACGGTGATCCGCGACGCGGGGGCGGAGCCCGTGTTCCTGAACTATCACCCGAACTGGGCGCCCAGCCCGTTTCCCGGGGTCATCTGCGCGAGCGTGAACGATGCGGTGGTGCACGGCATTCCCGGCGAGTACCGACTCCGCGACGGTGACCTCGTCAGCATCGACTGCGGCGCCAGGCTCGCCGGCTGGTGCGGGGACGCCGCCGTGAGTTTCGTCGTGGGAACGGCCGACCCGGCCGACATCGCCCTCGTCGAGGCCACCGAAGCCGCTCTCGCGCACGGTATTGCGGCCGCCCGGCCGGGAAAACGGTTGGGAGACATCGGTGCCGCCATCGGACTGTTCGCGCGCGGCGCGGGGTACGGCATGCTCGCCGACCACGGCGGGCACGGCATCGGCAGGCAGATGCACGAAGATCCGCACGTGCCCAACGAGGGTCGCGTCGGGAAGGGGATGCTGTTGCGTCCCGGGATGGTGATCGCGATCGAACCCATGCTCATCGCCGACGGCACCGACGACTACCGGCACGAGGCCGACGGCTGGACGCTCCGCACGGCGACGGGCGCCCGTGCCGCGCACAGCGAGCACACCGTCGCCATCGGTGAGGACGGACCGGAAGTGTTGACGCGGTAGAACTTTCCTACGTCAGTGCTCGCACGTCCCACACCCACACGCCGTCGACCGGCTTCGCGGGTGCCCCGACGAGCTGCTGGACCGTTTCGCGCAGAACGCGATCGTTCTGGGTGTGCGGCAGGACCAGGACGTCGGCGTTCCAGAATTTCAGGTCCGCCAGTGCCTGGGCTTTCGTGGCCTCGTCGATGGCAGGCACCTGGCCGGACGACTGCGCGGACGCGAGCAGTAGGGCGGTGGGGCGGTCGTCGGGACCGTACTTACCCCTGTCCTCGCTGCCGGCCGGGCCGACGAAATACCCACCGGCGATGGGGAATGCGAGATCCTGCTCGGTCTGCCAGCGCAGCATCCGCGCGTTCTCCGGGGAGGGAAGCGGCACCGTGACGACGGAGCCGTCGGTGACGTACTCCCGCCACGTGCCGTCGGTGAAGAAGCTCGGTGCGGTATCGCGTTGGACGACGGCGAGCGGCGTGGGCGCCAGCGGAAGCAGCGCCACCGCGAGCCAGCCGACCCACAGCAGGGTGGTGGTCCGCTGGCCCTCTCGGGCGGACGCCAGGGCGCGGTCGGTGCCCAGCGCGAGCAGCAGGGCGGCGGCGGGCAGGCAGCCCATCGCGAAGCGCGATTCGAGTACGGATTCGAGGAGCGGCAGGTGTGAGATCAGCTTCCACGGCAGGGGAATTCCGGTGTCCCAGCCACCGATCGTCAGCGAAGTTCCGAGCGACAGGACGCCCATCACTGCGACGGTCGCGGCCGCGGCGCGAGCCAGCGGCATGCGCCACAGCCACAGGGCCGACAGGCCGAGGAGGATCAGCAGGGGCCAGCCGAAATACGCGTTCTCCTCGGTGGCGTTCATGCTGAACTCGGCGGACCCGGGCTCGCCTGCCAGCGAGGACGTCGGAAAGCTGGTGAACGCTTCGGTGTCGTTGCCGACGGGGCCGTGTTCGATCGCCCGGTAGCTGTCGGGCCCGAAGAACTGCCACCACAGGGGCACGGCGGCGATGGCCAGCGCGACGCCGCCGGCAATCGCGAAACCCTTGATGCTGCGCGTGACCGCCGTGAATGCCGCGCGCGGACGCGACGCCGCGAAGGCGGCACCGAAAACCGCGAACGCCAGCGCGTAGATAAGCAGGGGTTCTTCGCCGAGGAAGATCTGATAGGCGATCAGCAAGCCGAGGACGATGCCGTCGCGCACCGGGCGCGCACCGCTGCCCAGCCTGATCACGGCCAGCGC
Source organism: Rhodococcus sp. IEGM 1305 (assembly GCF_030058635.1). NCBI lineage: Bacteria > Bacillati > Actinomycetota > Actinomycetes > Mycobacteriales > Nocardiaceae > Rhodococcus > Rhodococcus sp. IEGM 1305. The sequence continues at coordinate 69,550 of NZ_JASHKX010000019.1, read as the reverse complement.
GATGAAGGGCAACAGGAACAGGGCGACGAAGTTGGGGTGCCCGTTGGTGTGCGAGATCAGGGCGGGGGCGAAACCGCACAGACCACCGCCGACGGCGGCCGCGAGTCGCGACGACACGACATGCCGCGAAAACACCCAATACCAGGCAATTGCCGTGCCCGACAGGCCAAGTGTGAGCGCGAGAGTGAAGGTGACGTTCGGTCCGAACAACAGCGTGACCGGCGCCAGCGGAATGCTGATGCCGAACATCGCCGTGTTGCCCATGAGATTGACGCCCAGCGGGTAGTTCTGCAGGTCGCTGGAGAGCGGATTGTCCAGATGGACCAGTGAGCGTGCGGCGACCGCGAAGAACCACTCCCACATCGTCTGGTCCTGGCCGCTGCGCACCAGATAGCCGGTCCCGAGGTGTTTCCACTGGCGGGCCAACACGAATGCCGCGAGGCCGACGTAGAAGACGACCGCCGCGACATCGGCCGGGTGCGGCCGGAGACGGGAGCGGAGAGGGCGAGCAGTGGTGCTGGTGCTCTCTGCCTGCCGAGTGGTCTCGACCTGGGTGAGTATCTCAGTCACGCAGCTGCGCCTCCGGTTCTCGGGTCGATGTCAATCGACCGAGGGTACCGGAGGTCGCTGAGAGCTTCCTTGGTTGCGATCTCGTGATTGTTGCGTGTATCACATCAAGTTGATTTGTGAACTTCTGATCAATACAAGGATATTCTCCTGCCCCACTGGTTACGCTCAGCATGCTTTTTCGTATCGGTTGCAGTGCACTCTGAATGGGGTCGGCATGACGGACATCAGCACATCTCGATTTGGGTACAAACGGTTTACACGCTCGGTGGCAGTCGCTGGCATCGCCGCGCTCGCCATGGTCATGGGCAATGGCACCGCGTCGGCCGGCGTGGACAATTCCAGTTCCGTGATCGATGCACAGGGAAATCGCATCGAAGTCGTGCAGGGCGACACGCAGTATCAGACAGTTCCGCCGCTGGACGGCGTACCCACCAGCGTGGAGTTCTTCCACAACGGTTACGCCGGGGTCGCCATCACCGGGCCGAACGCGGAAGAGTTCGAGGGAACTCAGCTCACCGTCGGCTATCAGATCGGTTACCCGGTCGCACTGGCCGGCGCGACGATCGTCCTGAACACGCCCGGACTCGGGTTCGCGATCGGGTCGAGCAACGGAATCGACCTGGGACTCCTCCCGGAGCTCTCGCTGGGTCTGAATGCCGGGACGAACGTCGAACTCGCCGGTGACATCATTCCGTCGCAGGAACTCGACATCGACCTGGAGCCCGGTGGAATCACCACCGTTCCGATCCTCGAGGGTCAGGAGTTCGACGGATCGGCCGCTGTGGTCAGGATGCAGGGAGTTCATGGCTCCATCTCCGGTGCTATCGGGCCGGTCACCATCCGTCCGTACGCAATGGCCGTGACGGAGAACGGTGACACCGTGATGACTTACGGTGTGCCGCAGAAGCTCAACTAGGCAGCCCGCCCGACAGGGTGCCTGACAGGGGTCGCCGGACTGATGTCCGGCGACCTTTGTCGACTGACATGGACGACGGCGTCGCCGGTGATCCATACGGCGGCGCCGAGCAAGGCGATTACGAAAAGCACCCAGTGCCCGGCGTAGACACCGACGATCGCTCCGATCGTCACGGCGAGTCCGGCATGCACGACCACCTCACCGCCGGCGGTGCCGAGGAGATAGTCTTCGGCACCGCTATCGGCACGTCGAGGCTCCACTGCATCCGGCATGACCGCTCCTCGCGACGACCCGACAATTCCCCTCGGGGCGCGGGAAATACCCGCCTCCCTGATTGGCTGCGGGGTTCCCGCGAGGTTGGCGCGATAAACGTGAACAGACCGATCAGTTTCGTGTGACGACCACGAACGGTCCGGTCTCCGACACCGTGAATCGGGGGTCGTCGAACAGTTCTTTCGGGAACGTGACGGTGTAGCGGCGCACGTTGGGATCGTTGGGATACACGTCCTCGGCGAGCCGCAAGGTGTACCCGTCGGGGCCCTGGCGGAACACGAACGCGTCGGGGGCGCGCCACGGCGCCGCGTCGAGTGCGGTCACCAGCTGGTCGGGCGTCTCGAGTTCGCTCCAGTCCGCGATGGTCCCGGCGCGTCCGGCGAAGTCCGCCAGGGGATTCGAGTAGTGCGACGTCAGCGCCTGGAACCCGAGGTAGGGATAGAAGCTGAGGAAACTGGTGTCGGCGGTGAGGACGACCGTGTCGTCGCGGTCGCGGGGGACCTGCGCCTGGATCAGCTCGTCGACTGCCGCGTAGTGAGCGGCGGCGCCGGGTGGGCGCTGGTCGGCGCGTTCACCGTTGCCGTCGGTGTCGGTGTAGGCGACGGCGATGTCGGAGTCGAGGAACTTGGGGATGTTCTGGACGAACGACAGCGCGCCCAGCACGCCGATCACCAGGACCGCCCCCTTGACCCGCGGGTTGTCGCTGGTCGCGAGCACGAGCCAGCCTGCGAATTCGACGAATCCGAAGACACCTGCTGCGCCGAGCAGGACGATCAGCACAGGCTCGAGTCGGAACGAGAGGAGGGTGCTGCCGAGCACGGTGACCGCCATCGACAGCAGCGACCACAGGTAGATGGCCACCACCCCGACGCCGAGTGCCTGCGCGCGCCGCGACGTCGACGCGCGGGCGACGAGCCAGATGGTGCCGAGCAGGCACAGTGCCCCGGTGAGGGAGAAGTGGATCATCGGCAGTGGCAGATGTGCGCCTGCCTCGGGCAGATAGTGCAGCGCTGTTCCCGACGCCGCGGGCGAACCGCCCACGACCTTCAGCAGATACGGCAACCAGACCGTCAGTGCGAGAAGGCCGGACACGGCGGCGATCACGATCAGCCGGACCAGCGGATCGATCGCCGCCCGCCACGACTTCCGGGCGCGTATCCGCAGGGTCGCGGCGAGCAGTGCGAGCAGGGTGATCGCGAAGGCGGCGAGCCCGAGATACAGCGTGTAGAACGTAGCGGCGAGGCCGAGGAACAGTCCGGTGCCGATCACGGCGCCCCAGCCGCCGCGCCCGTCGACGCGGTTCAGCCCGCCCCAGGCGAGGACGAGTGCGGGACCGATCAGCAGGGTGATGACGGCGCCGTACGGTTCGGGTGATCCGTAGGCCAGGACGAGTGCCGTGGTCGCGAGGGACACGACGATGGCCAGGTCGTGGCGGATCAGGTTGCTCCACAACACCAGTGCCACGACGGCTGCGACGGCGAGCGATCCGATGGCGTACGGCTTGAAGGCTTCCCAGCCGTCCATGCCGAGGAGGTTGGCGACGCGCCCGCCCACCCAGAACCAGCCGGCCGGGTAGTACGGCGGCAGGTCGGCATACGTCATGTCGCGCAACGCCGCCGAGTCGGTCAGCCGGGTGAGGTACTCGGTGCGGAACTCCTGGTCGACGGAGACGCCGTGCAGGTAGAGCTTGGTGGCTGCGAGAGGCAGACCGAGGGTGACGGTCACGAACCCGGACAGGCTCGCCCACGACAGCAGCCGGGCGAACCGCGGGGCCCGGTGCAGTCGTACGAGCAGGACGGACACCGCGATACCGGCGATGGCCACGACCTGGCCGACCGTGGTGACGGCCTGGGTCACGTTGGACGAGTTGAACGCCGGCCACTGCACCCGCGCGAACGCGAACAGTCCGACCGCCGCCACCACTGCGGCCGCGACGGCCCCCAGCAGCATTTCGACAGCTGTCGACAGGGACCGTCGGGCCGGTGCTACGTCTGCTTCCGTCACGAGGGCGAAGCTTAGATGGGCAGCTTCTTGAAGATCGGTCGCGGGATGTGCCGCAGGATCATCATCACGTAGCGGAAGGCGCCCGGCGCCCACACGAGATCCTTGCCCTTCTCCGCCGACGTGACGGCGAGCTTGGCCACGTCTTCCTTGTTCACGGTGAGCGGGGCTTCCTTCACGTCCGCGGACATGCGGGTGCGGACCTGGCCGGGACGGATGACGAGGACGCGCGGACCGAACTCGCGCAGCGCCTCACCGAGTCCGAGGTAGAAGCCGTCGAGTCCGGCCTTGGTGGATCCGTACACGAAGTTGGAGCGGCGCACGCGCTCGCCCGCGGCGGACGACATGGCGATGATCTGGCCGAAGCCCTGTGCCTTCATCTTCTCGCCCACGAGCACGCCCACCGACACCGCGGCCGTGTAGTTGACCTCGGCGATCTGGACGGCCTTGCGCTGGTTCTGCCACAGTTCCTCGGCGTCGCCGAGCAGGCCGAACGCGACGATGGCGACGTCGACGTCGCTCTTCGCCCACGCCTCGTCGATGACCTTCGGGTGGCTCTCGGTGTCGACGGCGTCGAAGTCGATGACGTCGACGGCGTTGGCGCCGGCCGCTTTCAACTGGGCGACGGCGGCATCGCGACCGGGATCACCCGGCAGCGCGGCGAGGATCACCCGCATCGGCGCCTTCTTCAGGTACTCCTCGCAGATCGCGAGACCGATCTCGGAGGTGCCACCGAGCAGCAGCAGAGTCTGGGGGTTCCCGACAGCGTTGATCACTAGAGTTCCAACCTTCTGGACATATCGGAGGCGAAGACATTGGTGGGGTCGTACTTGCGGCGGGTGGCGATCCACTCGTCGATCCGCGGGTACATGGCGTGGAAGGTCTCGGCGGTGGTCCGCGAGTCCTTGGCCGTGTAGAGGCGGCCGCCGAACTTCAGGACCCGCTTGTCGAGTTCGGTGACGAACTCGTTCAGGCCGGGCTTGATGCGGAAGTCGACGCAGATGTTCCAGCCCGGGATCGGGAAGCTCAGCGGGGCCTGGTTGCCCTCGCCGAACAGCTTGAACACGTTGAGGAACGAGTAGTGCCCCGACTTCTGGATGTCGCGGATGATGGCCTTGAACTCCTCGACCGCGGTGGTCGGCACCACGAACTGGTACTGCAGGAACCCGTTGGATCCGTAGGCGCGGTTCCACTCACCGAACATGTCGAGCGGGTGGTAGAACTGCGTCAAGTTCTGAACCTTGTCGCGGTAGGTGCCGGACTTCCGGAACCACAGCTCGCCGATCATCGAGAAGTTGAACTTGTTGGCAAGGCCGTTCGGGAAGACGTCCGGGAACGTCAGCAGCTGCGGGGCATCGAACGCGAGGGGGTTCTTCTGCAGCTTGGCCGGCAACTGGTCGAGCTTCGCGAGCGAACCGCGGGAGATCGCCGCGCGACCCAGCTTCGGTGGCGCCGCGATGGCGTCGAACCAGGCGCTCGAGTACTCGTAGTTGGATTCGCTGCCGTCGCTGTGCAGCGCGATGGTCTCGTCGAGCGTCTGGGTGACGTCGCCGTCGGCGATGAAGTACGCCGTCTCGGTGGGCGTCATCTTGATGGTCGCCTTGAGGATGATGCCCGTCAGGCCCATGCCGCCGATCGTCGCCCAGAACAGCGCGCCCCTGGGGTCGTTGCGGCCGCCCTTCGGCGTCAGCGTGCGCACCTTGCCGTCGGCGGTGAGCAGGTCCAGCGACACCACATGGTTGCCGAAGCTGCCGGCGCTGTGATGGTTCTTGCCGTGGATGTCGGAGCCGATCGCGCCGCCGATGGTGACCTGCCGGGTGCCCGGCAGCACCGGAACCCACAGACCGAACGGCAGGGCCGCCTTCATCAGCTGGTCCAGGTTGACGCCGGCGTCGACCTCCACCAGGTGGGTGTCGCGGTCGATGCGGTGGATCCGGTTCAGCGCATTCATGTCGATGACCAGGCCACCGGCGTTCTGCGCCGGGTCGCCGTAGGAGCGGCCGAGGCCGCGGGCGATCACCCCACGCTGCAGGTGAGCGGGCTTCGACTCGTTCTGCTCCGCGACCTGGGCGACCGCTCGCGCGATCACTTCCACGTCGGGAGTGGACAGCACCTGCGCGGTGGTGGGCGCGGTGCGTCCCCAGCCGGTGAGGGTGCGGGTCTGTGTGGGGAGCGCCTGGGTGGGCGTCTCTTCTGCTGTCGTGGACATCGAGGTAGAGGGTACCCGGAGGCCGGCCCCGCGGGCCCGTGCGTGCTTATCCACCGCACGCGGTCGACAAGTACTCACGGGGCGCTAGCCTCGTCGTCGTGTCAGAAACCCAGCCGAGTCACGAGCACGAACCGCACGTTCCGCTCCCCGTCGAGATCCCCGTCACCGAGAACATCGCGGACGACGCACTGGACCTGAAGACGCAGATCATCCGTTTCGTCCTGACCGGCGGATTGTCGGCGATCGTCGACTTCGGCCTGTACGTCCTGCTGTTCGAAGTGGTCGGGCTCCCCGTGAACGTGGCGAAGTCGATCAGCTTCATCGCGGGCACCACCACCGCGTACCTGATCAACCGCCGGTGGACGTTCAAGGCCGAACCGAGCCGTGCCCGCTTCGTGGCCGTCGTCATCCTCTACGCGGTCACGTTCGCCGTGCAGGTGGGCCTCAACTGGGTGATGTATCACGCTTTCCCCGACGAATGGTGGCGTCTGCCGCTTGCGTTCGTCATCGCCCAGGGCACGGCGACGGTCATCAATTTCGTCGTGCAGCGCGCGGTGATCTTCAAGATCCACTAGCGCCTGCCGGGCAACCACACGGCAATGCCCCGATGGGTGCTGCGATGACCCCGATCCGGGTGTTTGGGTAACGACTCAGCAACTTCTCTGGCGCGGCAGGCGCGTTCGGTGAGAATCGATCAATGCTGATTGTTCTCGACACCTCGGCCGTCACACGAGACGCGCGCTTCGAGACGTTCGTCCGCGACGCCCTCGACCACGGCGGCCGGGTGCTCGTTCCCCGCCTCGTCCTCGTCGAGGTAGCGCACCGGTACCAGCGGGAATCCGTCGCCATGATCGACGCCCTGACCGTCCAGGCGCGGATGTACGACCGGCTCGGGCTCCGGGAGGACCTGTCGGTCTTCGTGGACGCCGCCCGGGCCAAGGCCGACGGGTACGTCGACTCGCTCGCCCGGCAGCTGGAGGCGATGGGCTGCGACGTGATCGAGCCGGCCCACGTATCGCACCTCGACATCGCCGGTCGCGAGTTGCAGCGTCGTCGCCCGTACGTGGACAAGAAGCGGCACGGCTACACCGCCACGGTGAACTGGCTGACGGTCCTGGACATCGCCGATCGCCGCCCGTCCGAGGACGTGGTGTGGGTCAGTGCGAACTCCCGGGCGTTCGGCAGCGGCGAACCCTCGACGTGGCACGACGAAATCTGGGCCGAGCTGCAGGACCGCGGCCTCGAGAACCGGGTGCGGTGGGTGGTCGATCTCGACGACGTCGATCTCCGGGACACGGACGTGCCTCGCCGCGAGCGGGTCTTCGAACCGGTCCTGCCGCCGCCGCCCGCGATCGCGGTGCCGGCTCCGCTCCCGCCCCGGCCTCCCCTCCCGCCCCGGGCACCCGTAGCGACTCCCGACACCGTCGAACCCCCGGCCGCGACGCTTCCCCCCGTGCACGTGGCACGACCCCGGGTGGCGCCGCAGCGGATCCTGCCCTCGGGCAGCGCGGACACCGGCGGGCGTCGCGGCATCGGCAGGATGATGGGCGGGCGAAAGCGCAAGGTCACCGTGGTGGACGAGCTCGACGAGCTCGATTTCGGCTGAGTCGACCCCTCGATGGCCCACTTGCCACGCCTGCGATAACGATTCGGGCAAAGGGGATAACGACTTGGGGCCGAAGCCACCATGAGTGACACACGACCGCGGCGGGTACTCCAAGGTTGAAGTTACGTATCCGTCAACGGCGACGGGTACCGGCGACCAGGGGAGAAGGCATGAAATCTGTGCCGAACGACCGCAAGCCGTCCGCGCAGCAGCGGAGCGGGACACCGATCGTCCAGTACCGTTCGGGGGCGAGGCTCGCGGGGCCGAGTATCGAATCCCAGGTTCTCTACCAGGCGTGCAGGTGGTTTCTCCGGCCTGTGGTGCGGATGGCCCCGATCAACGAATCGGCGATTCGCAGGGCCGCGTTGCTGGACTTGGCGGCGGGGATCCGTCCCGCGTCCGGAATTCGCCGACAGAAGGTGCGACTGCCCGGATTCGACGCGGAGATCGTGCGCGCGCCGGGGGTGTCTCCGGATCTGGGTGACGGTGTAGTCCTCTACCTGCACGGCGGCGGGTTCCTGTGTTGCGGGCTGAACACGCATCGGCCGGTGGTCGCGACGATCGCGAAGCTGACCGGGCTGCCGGTGATGCACGTCGGCTACCGGCAACTGCCCGACACGAACATCAGCGGTTCGGTCGACGACTGCCTGACGGCGTACAAGTGGTTGCTGGAGAACGGAGCCCGCGCGGGCGGGACGGTGTTCGCCGGCGACTCGGCCGGCGGGTTCCTCGTCTTCGCGACCGCGCTGAAGGCCCGCGAGGAGGGCGTCGATCTGCCCGCCGGCCTGGTCGGACTGTCGCCGCTGCTGGACCTGGACTGCGCCGACAAGCTGGTGCACGCCAACGCCGCCCGCGACGTGTTCGCGCCCGTGGAGGCGCTCGTCACCATCGGCAAGCTCGGCGGCGAGGTGGACGGCGTGCTCGACCCCGCGCTGTCGCCCGTGAACGGGACTCTCGAGGGTCTGCCGCCTGCGCTGCTGGTCGCTGCGGAAGGTGAGGTGCTGAGGTCGGATTCGGAGCTGATGGCGTATCGGCTGAGCGCTGCGGGTGTTCCGACGACGCTGCAGATCTGGGACGGCCAGGTGCACGCGTTCCCGGCGTTGTGGCCCGGTCTGCCGGAAAGCCGTGCGGTGCTTCGGCGTATCGCGCGTTTCGTCACGACACGCGTGCGACCGGACGACGGTGTCGCCCGGGACAAGACCGCCTGACTACCGCGGCGGGCCTTTCTCGAGCACGATCGTCGTCGATCGCTGTTGTCCACTCTCGTCGAACCAGCGCACCGCGACCTCGTCGCCGGGGTGCCGCGCGATCATGCGTTCGCTGAGATCGTCCGAGGACCGGACGGGTGTTCCGTCGAATTCGGTGATGACGTCTCCGATCTCGATGCCGGCGTCGTCGGCGGGGGTGCCGATGCTGACCCAGAGCACTTCGGCGCCCCGATCGTCGTCGGTGACGCTGATCCCGAGGAGAGGGGTGTCGCCGATGTGCACGGTGGCGGACGTGGTTCCGGCGCGGACCTGATCGACGATCGTCATCGCGATGTCGATGGGCACCGCATACGATCTCGGCTGAATGGGAGCGGGTTTCGTGGGGTCGGAGTCGGCGTTGCCCGCGGTGTTGACGCCGATGACGGCGGCGGTGGCGTCGACGAGGGGGCCGCCGGAGTCGCCGGGACGTACGGCCGCGTCGATCTGGATCAGCCCGTTCAGCCGGTTCCGGGAACCGTCGGTGGAACTGCGGGCGGTGATCGTCTGCTCGACGTCGGTCACGAACCCGCGGGCCGCCACCGGAACCCCGCCTCCCTCCGCGTTACCCACCGCGGTCACCGGGTCGCCGATTCCGATGGCGGTGTCCTTCGCGAGGGTCGCCACCGGGAGGTCGCCCGCGCCCTGGAGCCGGAGTACCGCGACATCGCGGGAACTGTCGTACCCGAGGACGTCCGCGACGTACTCCGCACCGCTGCCCAGGCTCACCGCGCTGATGTCGAGGGCGCCGTCGATCACGTGATGGTTGGTGAGGACGACGCCGTCGGGGGTGAGCACGATCCCCGTTCCCGCGGTTTCGACGAGGCCCGAATCCGCGACGAGCGTGACGATCGCCGGGATCGCCCTGGCCTCGACCTCCTCCGGGGTCAGGACCACGGGCGGCGGCGGAGGAGGCGCTGCGGGCTGAGCGACCGTCGCCGCGGGCGTCCCCGGTTCGCGGACCGGTGGTGCGCTCAGCAGCAGGCTGCCGATCACCGCCGTGGCCACGGCGAGGACCGTTGCGACGCGGGGGGTCGTCATGCCCGGTTGTCGTCGTCGCGGAGTCGGTTCAGGACTGTTTCAGCGATCCCCAGCCGTGCCAGGTGTCGATCTCGATCCAGGCGCTGACCCGTTTGCGGTCGCGGACGGGGTACGGCTTGCCGGTGTAATGCGTCGCGAGGCGGTCGATGTCGGCGAGTTCTTCGTCGTCCACGAACTCGGCCACCCGGCCCTGGACGCTGACGTGGGTGATCCAGTCGTCGGGGTCCATCGCGGTGAGGCTGACGCGGGGGTCGCCGCGCAGGTAGTCCAGGCGTCGACGCTCGGCGTCCATGTTGACCAGCACCCTGCCGTCCTCGAACAGGTACCAGGTGGCCACGGACACGGGCTGGCCGTCGGGTCGGACGCAGGCGATGGTGGCGTAATTGGGCCGAGCGAACATCTCGGCGGCTTTCGGTGTCAGAGGTGGCTTCGACATGTCCGAAAGATACTCCTAGCGCCGGTCCCGGAACCGGGGTTCGCGCTTGTCCTTCCGCGCGGCGGTGGCCTCCTCGAAGTTGTCGGTCAGCAGCCGCACCAGCAGCTGCCCGAGTCCCTCCTGGTGGATGTGGGCTTCGAGTGAGGCGGCGTCGAGCCCGGACCACAGCGTGCGCTTCGTCAGTTCCAGGCCCGGCCGGGAGAACCGCGACATGCGCTCGGCGAGGTCGAAGCATTCGTCCAGGAGGTCCTCGCCGGGCACGCACCGCGACACGAGTCCGATCCGCTCGGCCTCGTCGGCGTGCACGTCGCGACCGGACAGCATGATCTCGAACGCCCGGGACGAGCCGATCGCCCGGGGCAGCAGGTAGCTCAGGCCCAGTTCGCTCGCGGTCAGGCCGTTGTTGATTCCCGCCGCCCGGAAGTAGGCGTCGTCTGCCGCGATCCGGATGTCGGAGGCGAGCGCCAGGCACAGGCCGCCGCCGATGGCCGCGCCGTTGACTGCGCTGATCACCGGCTGGTGCATCCGGCGGAGCGAGAGCACCACGTTGTCGAGCATCTCCATGGCCCGCAGGGCGACGGTCGGCGGGGTGAGGCCGTCGACGTGGGGGAGCGTGCCCGCGGATCTCTGGTCGGCGCCGGAGCAGAAGCCGCGGCCTGCGCCGGTGATCACCACCGCGCGCACCGCGTTGTCGTTGCTGATCTCCTCGAGTGCGTCGCGGAACGGGATCATCACGTCGAACGCCATCGCATTCATGCGTTCCGGGCGGTTGAGCGTTACGAGGGCGATGCCCGGCCGGGGGTGGTCGACGACGACGAAGTTCACGCACTCGATACTAGAACACGTTTCAATTCTGTGGATCGATTTGTGGTCGCGGACGCCCGGGGGCGACCGTGCGCGCGAGGATGCCCAGCGTCGCGCGCAGGGCATTCTCGGAAATCACCGGGAAGATCCCGGAATCGCGCCACACCGGGTCGATGGACGACCAGTCGTAGAACGAGGTCACCATCGTTCCCTCGTCGATCGGCTCGAGCCGGTACCCGTACACGTGCCCGATCTGCGGCCGGATCTGGCCGAGAACCTTCCAGGAGATCTCCCGGTCGGGCACGAACGTCTCGATCGTCACCGTCACGTCGTAGAGACCGAGGTCGAAGTCGTTCAACGCGTCGCGGTCCATGTGCACGACGAACGTGTCGCCCGCCGCCGTGACGCGGTCCCCTTCCGCGGACATCAGCATCCCGGAACTGTCGATCGCCACGTGTCCCACGGGATCGCAGAGGAGGCCGAAGATCGTCGCCGGGTCCGCGGCGACAGCCCGCCGGACCTCCAACCGCTCGCCGGTGTCAGTTGTCATGTCCGCATCCTGCCACCCCATGTGAGTGCCATCGAGTGCTCGGGCACGCAAAAACACTCACATGGGGTAGGTGGGCAGCACTCCGGCGTCCAGGGCCTGCTTCAGAGACGGTGCGGCCGAATCCTTCTCGGACAGCTGGAACGTCAGCGGGCTGCCGTCCCGGCCCACCGTGGGCCAATCGATTCCCAGTTCGGGATCGAGTGGGTGGAGGTCGTGGTCGAGGGCGGGGGTGTACTCGATCGAGCACAGGTACATCACGGTCGACGCGTCCTCGAGGGACAGGATCGCGTGGCCGACACCGGCCGGAAGGTAGATCGCACGGCGGTCGACGTCGTCGATGAGCACCGAATCCCACTGCCCGAACATCGGCGACCCGACGCGCAGGTCGACGATGACGTCGAGGAACGCACCCTTGACGCAGGTGACGTATTTCGCCTGCCCGGGCGGGTTGTCGGTGAAGTGGATGCCGCGCAGGACACCGGCGGCGGACACCGAGCAGTTGGCCTGCGCGAGTTCGAGGCTGTGCCCGACGGCGGCCTCGAACTCCGAGCCCTTGAACCATTCGAGGAACACGCCGCGGTCGTCGCCGAACTGCCGCGGGGTGATCTCCCAGGCGCCCGGAACCTTCAGTTCCCGATACTCCACGTCACCAGTCCTTGCCGCGTTCGAGAAGTTCGAGGAGGTAGTCCCCGTATCCGGACTTGCCGAGAGTGTCGGCGCGGGCGCACAATTCGGCGTCGGTGATGAACCCGCGGCGCCACGCGACCTCTTCCGGAACGCCGATCTTCAGCCCCTGCCGGTGTTCGAGCGTGCGCACGAAGTTCGCCGCCTCGAGCAGCGAATCGACGGTGCCGGTGTCGAGCCAGGCGGTTCCGCGGGGAAGCACCTCGACCTGTAGCCGTCCGGCCTGCAGGTACGCCTGGTTGACGTCGGTGATCTCGTACTCGCCGCGGTCCGACGGCCTCAGGTCGCGCGCGATCGACACGACGTCGTTGTCGTAGAAATACAGCCCGGGGATCGAGAAGTTCGACTTCGGGGTGGCAGGCTTCTCCTCGATCGACATCGCCCGGCCCGTGTCGTCGAATTCGACCACACCGTAGGAACTGGGATCGGATACCCAGTAGGCGAACACGGCGCCGCCGTCGATGTTCTCGAAGCGGTTCAGCCGGGAACCGAGTCCGGGGCCGTAGAAGATGTTGTCGCCGAGGACGAGGGACACGGACTCGTTGCCGATGTGGTCGGCGCCGAGCACGAACGCCTGCGCCAGGCCGTTCGGTTCCTCCTGCACCTTGTACGTGAGGTTCACCCCGAACTGGGAGCCGTCGCCGAGGAGCCGGCGGAACTGCTCCGCGTCGTGCGGGGTGGTGATGACGAGGATGTCCCGGATGTTGGCCAGCATCAGGGTGGAGAGCGGGTAGTAGATCATCGGCTTGTCGTAGACCGGGACCAGTTGCTTGCTCACTCCGAGAGTGATCGGGTGCAACCGGGACCCGGTACCGCCTGCCAGGATGATTCCGCGCATGTGCGCAGTGTTCCAGTGTTCGCGTCGGATAGAAACTCGGGCGCGCCACTAGGGTGGGTGCACATGAGGCTTCTCGTGACAGGCGGCGCCGGGTTCATCGGTGCGAATTTCGTGCACCAGACGGTCGCCGAGCGCCCGGACGCGCAGGTGACGGTGCTCGACGCGCTGACGTACGCCGGCAACCGGCGGTCGCTCGACCCGGTGGCCGACCGCATCGAGTTCGTGCACGGCGATGTGGCGGATTTCGCGCTGGTGGACCGTCTGGTCGCGGACTCGGACGCGGTGGTCCACTTCGCCGCGGAATCGCACAACGACAATTCGCTGGCCGATCCGACGCCGTTCGTGCAGACGAACGTGATGGGCACGTTCTCGCTGTTGCAGGCCGTCCGCGCACACGACGTCCGGTATCACCACATCTCCACCGACGAGGTGTACGGCGACCTCGAACTGGACGACCCCGAGCGTTTCACCGAGTCGACCCCGTACAACCCGTCGAGCCCGTACTCGGCCACCAAGGCATCCAGCGATCTGCTGGTGCGGGCCTGGGCGCGGTCGTTCGGGGTGCGGGCCACCCTGTCGAACTGTTCCAACAACTACGGCCCGTACCAGCACGTCGAGAAATTCATTCCGCGCCAGATCACCAACCTGATCGACGGGGTGCGCCCCCGCCTGTACGGCAGCGGGAAGAACGTGCGCGACTGGATCCACGTCGACGACCACAACGCGGCCGTCTGGACGATCCTGGAGAAGGGGAGTCTCGGTCAGACGTATCTGATCGGCGCGGACGGCGAGGTCGACAACCGGACCGTCGTCGGAACGCTGCTCGAACTGTTCGGCCGCGACGCCGACGACCTCGACTTCGTCACCGACCGCCCGGGCCACGACCTGCGCTACGCGATCGATTCGACGCGGCTGCGCACCGAACTGGGCTGGACGCCGCAATACAAGGATTTCCGCACCGGGCTCGAGGCCACCGTGCGGTGGTACCGCGACAACGAGTCGTGGTGGCGGACGCAGAAGGAATCCGCGGAGAAGGCGTACGCGGCCACGGAATCCGTCATCGGCTGACGGTTCCGCGGAACGCCCACGCTCTCGCGGTCAGTGCGATGCGGCCTGCGTCGTCGCGCCTCGAGCGGGCATCGAGCAGGTCGCGAAGGGCGTCTCGGCGCCCGGCGGTCAGGGACGCGCAGTACCCGGGCGCCGGTCCCTGCCCGCCCAGAAACGGGAGCCAGAAATCGTCGAAGTCGGCGAACACGGTCGGAACGTCGAGCGGGTGCACCTCCACCCCGGCCAGCCCCGCGGCGGACAGCGCATCGCGGAGCGGCTGCGGCCGGCAGAGCGGGAAACGGACGCCCTCGTCGAGGTTCGCCGCCGCCTCGTCGAGTTCGCGCGCGGCGTCCCAGAACGCGCGAATCATCTGCATCCCCTCGGCGTAGTCCCACACGTACCCGGCGACCGTCCCGCCGGTTCGCGTGACTCGGCGCATCTCGGCGAGCCCGTCGATCGGGTGGGGAACGAAATTGAGGACCAGCCCGGACACCACGCGGTCGAACTCGCCGTCGTCGGCGGGGATGGATTCGGCGGTGCCCGACCGGACGTCGAACCGGGGATCGTCCGTGCCGGCCCGAGCCGCCGCCGCGAAGGGCCGCGACGGTTCGACGCCGACCACCCGGGCCGGTTCCGCCGTGCGGAGAACGGTGTGGGCGAGGGCGCCCGTTCCGCAACCCACGTCGCACCACATCTCGTCCGGGCCCGCGGCCAGCCACCGCAGGAACTGCGTTGCGACCGGCCGGCTCCAGCGGCCGATGTAGCGCTCGTACGCGGGATCGATCTCCCAGGCGTCCGTCATCGCGATCTCCTCAGGACGGCTGCGGTACCCGGGAATCCTCGTGGACGAGGGCGTTGCGCAGCGAACGGGAACCGGCGATCGCGGCGACGAACCCGGCGAGCACCTCGCACAGCGTGAACACCAGGCGTGATGCGAGGGCCAGCCCGAGCGCGACCCCGCTGTCCATGAACGGGGACAGCGCCGCGACGACGACGGCCTCGCGGACCCCGATGCCGGACGGCGCGACCACCACCAGCACGCCGGCGCACATGCCGAGGGCGATCGCGCCGATGCACTGGACCAGGGTGCCCGCCGCGAATCCCACCGAACTCGACGCGAGGAACCAGAGGTGCACGCCGTAGAGGACCCAGCTGACGGCGCACCAGCCGAGGGCCCGCGCGATCTTGTGCATCGTCAGCTGCCGCTGCAGCGGGGCGCGCCGCAGGATCCGCAGGGCGAGGTTCACCAGCCGGGTGAGCACCGGTGGATAGCAGCAGACGAGGGCGATCGGGACGAGAACGATCACCGCGACCGCCGCGACGGTGCTGATATGGAACAGGGCGGGCAGCGCCAGCAGCCCGACGACCAGCGCCGACGTGATGCTCAGCCCGACGGTGACGAGGACGGCGACGAATCCGTTGGCCCGCGACACCCCGGCCCGGCGCACGAGCTCGGTCTGGAGCACGAACGCCCACACGCTGCCCGGCAGATACTTGCCGAGCTGACCGACCAGGTAGCAGCGGGCGGCGTCGAAGGCGGGGATCGGGTGTTCGAGGGCGCCGAGCGCGTGCTGCCACGCGCGCACCGCCGCGCCCATGCCGAGGAAGACGAACACCGCGGAGACGGCGAGCGCCCACCAGTCCAGCTGGGTGATCGTGTCCCTGACCTCGGCCCACTGCGATTTCACGGCGAACGCGACGGCGACGACGATCGCGAGGGTGACGAGGATCCGCAGCGCGTTCATCAGGACGGCGCGACCGCCGCGGTCCGGGACGATCTCGGGATCGGCGTCCACGAGGACCACCCCCTCACCGGCAGTGCGCTGCGGCAGTGCAGCGTTCGTTTCCGACGATAGCAATCGGCGGGCGCCGGATCAGGAAACGAGCGGTTTCACCGCCAGCTCCCGCCACCAAGCGAACGCGTCGGCGAGCGAGTTCGGGAGTTCCGCGTCGGCGTCGAGCCGCCCCGAGGCATACAGCGCCGCCACGGACGCGATGTCCCGGTCGGCGATCCCGGCGCGGCTCATACCCACCCGGTTGGTGCCGCGCAGGGCGGCGGGATTGCCGAACACCGTGGCGAACGGCGGAATGTCCTTGGCGACGACCGATCCCATTCCGACCATCGCGCGCGCACCGATCACCCGCCGCTGATGCACCACCGCGCTCATGCCGAGATTGACTCCGTCGCCGAGGGTCACATGACCGCCGAGGGTGCTGGACGGCGAGAGGACGCAGTCTTCGCCGATCCGGACGTCGTGCTCGACGGACGTGTGGTTCATGACGAATCCGCCGCGCCCGATGGTCGTCGGCCGCTCGGCGCCCTGCTGGACGGCGCTCATCTCCCGGATCACGGTGCCCGCGCCGATCACGACCCCCTGGTGCGGGCTGACCTCCGTCCACGTGCGGGGATGGGTCTTCCCGATCCATTCCGGCGGCGCCCCGAGCGTCGCGTGGGCGCCGATCCAGCAGTCGTCGCCGATGTCGAGCGGGCCGGTGAGGACGGCATACGGTCCGATGCTCACCCGGGCCCCGATCGTGACGCCGTCGCCCATCACGACGGTCGGGTGGATCTCGCAGTTTTCACCGATGGTCATGAAAGTTGGCGATTCCTTCCAGGAGCCGTGCAGACCGTGGGAACCTTCAAGAGGGTGCAATCTGTGAAGACGGTGTGAACGCACGTCAATCTATCGGAGGAACCGTGATCGCGATCTCGAGTATCTCTTTCGGAGAGGACGTCGAGCGCGAGGTTCTCGACACCCTGCGATCCGGGATGGTCGCGCAGGGACCGAAGGTCGCGAGGTTCGAGGAGGGGTTCGCCGAACTCGTCGGCACCCGGCACGCCGTGGCCGTCAACAGCGGCACCACCGCGCTGATCGCGGCGCTGCGGGTGCTGGATCTCCAACCGGGCGACGAGGTGCTCACCACCCCGTTCACGTTCGTGGCCACGCTCAACGCGATTCTCGATTCCGGCGCGACGGCCCGGTTCGCCGACATCGGGGAGGCCGATTTCGCGCTCGACCCCGACGTCGCGGCGCAGTGCGTGAACGAGCGCACCCGGGTGCTGATGCCGGTGCATCTCTACGGGCAGACCGCGGACATGGGTGCGCTGATGCCGCTGGCCGAGACCGAGGGGCTCGCCGTCGTCGAGGACGCCGCGCAGGCGCACGGTGCCACGTTCGACGGCAAGGGCGCGGGCAGTTTCGGGCTCGGCTGCTTCTCGTTCTACGCCACCAAGAATCTCACCACCGCCGAGGGCGGCATGGTCACGACGGACGACGACGCGGTGGCCGACCGGTTGCGGGTGCTGCGGAATCAGGGCATGCGCCGGCGCTACGAATACGAGATGGCGGGCCAGAACTTCCGGATGACGGATCTGCAGGCCAGTCTCGGGTTGCCGCAGCTGGGTTCCTATCTGCAACAGGTGGAGTCGCGCCGCCGCAACGCCGAAGCGCTGCGGACCGGTCTGAAGGACGTCGAAGGTCTCGTTCTGCCTTCGGAACTCGCGGGCCGCGGGCACGTGTGGCACCAGTTCACCGTGATCCTCGCACCCGATGCGCCGATCGACCGCGACACCCTCGCGCAGCGCCTGAGCGATCGGGACGTCGGCAGCGGCGTCTACTACCCGAAAACCGTCTACGACTACGACTGCTACCGCGAGCATCCCCGGGTGATCGCCTCACCGACGCCGGTCGCGACGTCCGTGGCCCGCCGGTGCCTCAGCATCCCCGTTCACGCCGCACTTTCCACCGACGACGTCGACCGGATCGTCGCCGCGGTGCGCGAGGCGATGGAGGCGTGATGACGTCCACGCGACCGCGGATCGCGCTCGTCGGATCCGGCAAGATGGGTTCGCTGCACGCCCGCGTTCTCGCGCAGTCCCCGCTGTGTGACCTCGCCCTGCTCGTGGAACCGCGGGAGGAACACGGGCGGGAGGTCGCCGCACGGTTCGACACCACGTGGGCCGCGGATTTCGACGAACTGGACGGGATCGATGCCGCCGTCGTCGCGGCGGCGACACCCGCCCACTACGAGTTGGCGGGCCGCGTCCTCGACCTCGGCAAGCCGGTGCTCGTCGAAAAGCCGCTCGCCGCAACGTACGAGGAGAGCACGGATCTGGTGAAGCGCGCGGCCGCGACCGGTGTCCCGCTGATGTGCGGCCTGCTCGAGCGATACAACCCGGCGGTCCGGACGGCCCGCGAATTCGCCGGTGACGTGTGGCAGGTCAACGGAATCCGGCACTCGCCGTTCGTCTCCCGCATCCCCACCGGCGTCGCGACCGACCTGCTGATCCACGACGTCGACCTCGCGATCGGTTTCGTCGGGTCACCGCCCGTCGGCGTGAAGGCCGAGTTCGGGTACTTCCACGACAGTTCGCGGCGCAACGAGGCCGAGGACTGCGCGGAGGCGGTGCTGCGTTTCGAATCCGGTGCGGTGGCCACCATCTCGGCCAGCCGGGTGAGTCAGCGGAAGGTCCGGCAGTTGTCGCTGTTGGAGCCGGACCGCCTGATCGAGATCGACCTTCTGCGCCGCGACATCACCATCTACCGGCACATCGACGACGACCTGCCCGCCGACCGCGACGGCTACAAGCAGCAGACGGTGATCGAGATCCCCACCCTCCGCTACAGCGACGAACCCCTCGCCGCCCAGCTCGCGCATTACGTCGGTCTGATCGGCGGCGAGGGGGACGCCGACGCGGAGCGCGACTCGATCCTGCCCGCGCATCGCGTGGTCCACGAGGCGACGGTGTCGGCTACCGGCTGAGCGCTCCGGCGACCGCCAGGCGGGTGTCTTCCGCGATCAGGTCGGCGTTGAGTGCAGCCGCGGCACTCAGGCCGGCTCCGGCGGCGACGATCACCTGCGCCTTCGGGTCTGCGACGTTGCCGGCCACCCACACCCCCGGAACCTCGGTGGCGCCGGTCGCGTCGGCGGCGACGGCGGTGCCGATCACGTGTCCGGCCATCTCCATCTCGGTCGTGTCCAGGCCCAGGCTGGTGAGGAAGTCGGCGCGGGCCCGGAACAGGGGTGCGACCACCACGGCGGTCACGGGGAAGACCTGACCCGTGCGCAGCCGGACCCCGGTCAGCCGGTCGTCCTGCACGTCGAGCCCGGCCACACCGCCGTCGATCACGGCGATACCGCGTGCAGCGAGTTGCTCGTACTCCTCGCCGGTGGGTTCGTTCGCGTCGTTCAGGAACAGCGTCACGTTCTCTGTCCACTGCCGCCACATCAGCGCCTGGTGCACCGCCAGCGGAC
Source organism: Rhodococcus sp. IEGM 1305 (assembly GCF_030058635.1). Lineage (NCBI taxonomy): Bacteria > Bacillati > Actinomycetota > Actinomycetes > Mycobacteriales > Nocardiaceae > Rhodococcus > Rhodococcus sp. IEGM 1305. Next base: position 50,075 of record NZ_JASHKX010000019.1, on the reverse strand, counting down.
TGCCGGCCAGGACGCCGACCGGCTGGTCCCGGACCTCCCAGCCGTGGCAGTACGGGCAGTGCAGGACATCGCGTCCCCAGCGCTCGGCCACCCCGGGGACGTCGGGGAGCACGTCGACGAGGCCGGTGGTCACGAGCAGTCTGCGCGCCCGCACGGTCGCGCCGTCGGCGAGCGTCACCCGGAACTGGGCGTCCCCGACCTTGTCGGCGGACGTGACGGTGCCGGTCACGATCTCGCCGCCGTACCCGGCGACCTCCTCGCGTCCGATGGCCAGTAGTTCGCCGGGCGGTGTGCCCTCTCGGCCGAGGTAGTTGTGAATGTGCCCGGCCGGTGCGTTGCGGGGGGCGCCGGCGTCGATCACGAGCACCGAGCGGCGTGCCCGCGACAGGGTCAGTGCCCCGCCGAGTCCGGCCGCTCCGCCACCGACGACCACTACGTCGTAACTATCTTCCATCGCGTTCTCCTTCGTTCGTCGACCTCGTGACGTCCACTGTCCGGGGAGCCAGCGAAACTGGCAAGCAAGTTTGCCGCTGTGGCAACATGGTGGGTGTGAACGACGACGTACCCGATCTGGACGGCGTCCTCGACGCCGTGGGACCGCGGCTGAAAGCCCTCCGCCAGCAGCGCGGCGCGACCCTCGCCCAGCTGTCCGAATCCACCCGGATCTCGGTGAGCACCCTGTCGCGGCTCGAGTCCGGCCAGCGGAAACCCACTCTCGAGCTGATGCTCCTGCTGGCCCGCGCCCATCAGCTGCCCCTGGACGAACTCGTCGACGCACCCGCCACCGGCGACCCCCGCGTCCATCTGCGGCCCCTGGAGCGGAACGGCTCGACGATCATCCCGCTGACCCGCAGGCCCGGCGGGATCCAGGCGTTCAAGCACGTGATCCCGCCGGGTGACCCGAACGGCATCCCGAACCTGCAGGTCCACGAGGGCTACGAATGGCTGTACGTCCTGTCCGGCCGGTTGCGACTGCTGCTCGGCGAACACGACGTGATCCTGACCCCGGGGGAGGTCGCGGAGTTCGACACCCACGTCCCGCACTGGTTCGGCAACCCCGGACCGCAACCGGCGGAGATCCTCAGCCTGTTCGGTCCCCAGGGCGAGCGGGCGCACGTCCGCACGGTCCCGCGGGGAACGGCAGCCGAGCGCGACCGTCGGTAGGATTCGTCCGGACCGGTGACGAGCGCTCCCTCCGAGGCGCAGGACGTGATGGGGAGGCCCCGTGCGACGCTGGATTCTCGGTGTTCCCGTAGCGGTCCTGATTCCGCTCCTCGCCGGCTGTTCCACGACTGTGGCACCGCCCGTGGCGCAGCCGCAGCCACAATCGCCGCCGCCGGCCGCGACCCTCGTGGGCCTGGGGGATTCCATCCCGGCCGGTGACGGATGCCCCGGCTGCACGCCGTTCGTGGAACTGTTCGGCGATCAGCTGTCCGGCGACGACGCGCTGCCGGTGCAGGTCGCCAACCTGGGCGTCGGGGGCTGGACGAGCACCGACCTGCTCGACTCCCTCGAACCCGGCGAATACGACGCCGACGCCGTCCGTGACGCCGACCTCGTCACCGTCACGATCGGCGCCAACGACTTCTACGCCGAACTCGACGACTACCTGGACGGCGACTGCGGTGGCGACGACGGCCTCGGCTGCTTCGAACCCGTTCTCCCGCAGCTGCAGACCACGCTGACGTCCGTGCTCGACCGCATCGCCGAACTGCGGGCCGGGCAGCCGACCGCGGTGCTTGTCACCGGGTACTGGGACGTCTTCCCCGACGGCGACGTGGCCCGCGAGTTGTACGGCCCGCAGTTCCTCCGGGACAGCGCCGTGCTGACCTTGCGCGCCAACGACGTCATCTCGGAGGTCGCGGGTGCCGAGGGCGCCACCTACGTCGACCTGTTCAGCACGTTCAAGGGGACGTGGGGCGACGGCGACCCCACCGGACTGCTCGCCGACGACGGCGACCACCCGAACCAGATCGGACACCAGCTGATCGCCGACGCGTTGTCGTCCGCGGCGGTCGCGGGATCCGGTTCCACCGAGGCGTCGGCGTTCACGTCGTCCGAGTGGTCTCCGCGCTGAGCCTGCGCCTGCGCCTGCGCAGCACCGCATCGACGACGGACAGGATCAGCACCACGACCGTCGCGGCGCCGAACGCCGCCACGGACAGGTTCTGCCGCGGCGGCCGGAACGTCACGACCAGTTCGTGGTCACCCGGCGGCACCGACACCTCGAGCAGACCGTGCCACCCCGCGGTCGCGTCCACCGGTTCGCCGTCGACGGTGGCCGAGTAGCCGGGCCACGCGAGGCGCGCGAACCAGACGGTGCCGCCGCTGCCTGCCACCCGCACGGTCTCCGTCACCGCGCTCGTGTCGGACGAGAGCACCCGGACGCCGTCGGACGCGAACGCCACGCGGCCGGGCAGGGGAAGCGGCCGGTCACGCTGCAACACCGTCCGGGAGTCGCTGCGTTCGGTGACGTGCCAGCCGGGTGGGGGCGGTGCTGTCGCGACCTCGGGCACGAGCCCGTGCTCCACGACGAGCGTCGACACCCGCAGGTAGTCGATCAGCGGGATCGGGATGTCCGCGTTTACGGGCTGCCACAGCGCCGCGTACACCCCGGGGCAGACGGCGCCGCGGTAGTCCATGCACAGGGCTTCCTGGAACTCGGTGAACCCGATGCCGGTGTAGGCGTTGATGCTGCCCTCGACGGACGAGGCCATGATCTCGTTGCCGAACAGGATCCGGCCGGCGGTGACGTCCTCGTGGGACGTGTCGTCCAGGTCGGCGAGTTGCAGCACGGTGCCCTGGTAGCGGTCCGTCTGCTCGGACAGCACCGACGTGCTCGCCGGGTCGACGCGGCTGTCGCGCTCGACGTCGTGGGTGAGGGACCAGACCTGCGCGGCGGCCACCACCACGGTGCCCAGGACCAGGGCGGCGACGAGAGCATTCGGGCCCCGCGTGCGCCAGCCGGTGTACGCGAGCACGCACAGCGCCGCGACGAGCAGCGCGAACAGGGTGTGCCGCAGCGTCAGGGCGGGTGAGGACGAGAACGCCAGGTAAAAGCCCAGCGCGATCAGCACCGCCGACGCCGTAGCCCGGTGACGCACCCGGTCGCGCGCGATGCCCAGCGACATCGCGAGCGCCAGGCCGATCACCACGCACAGGTACAGGTATTCGACGAGCCGGATCGGCCACCGGAACATCCCGACGTTCGACGGTCCGAACGTGAAGAGGAAGTAGACGACCGCGATCACGAGCAGGCTGATCAGTGGTCGCCCGTGCGCGCGACGGAACTCCGCGGACGCGAACAGCGTGAGGATCCGGCCCCACGGCAGCCACGGCAGCAGCGGCAGCACGAACCACGCGAGGTACAGCGACGGGATCACCTCGACCGGCCCGCCGAACGTCATGATGACGGGGAGATACGACGGGCTGCTCATTCCCGCGAGGCCACCGCTCTGCGGCTGCAGGAACGTGTCGTTGAAGATGCCGGTGCTGCCTGCGCGGGTGGTGACGTCGACGCTGAGGAACAGCGGCAGGTACGTCACCAGCGCGGCGGTGCCCGCGCACGCGCCGGTGATCACCAGCACGAGCAACCGGAAGAACTGCCGCTGCGCGAGGAGGCCGATCCCGATGCCGAGGAGAACGACGACGGCACCCAGCGCGGCGTACGGGTTGCCCATGCTCACCGTCAGTGCGCCGATCACAAAGGTGACCAGCGGGTTCGTGCGACCGCGGGAGAGGCGGAACGCCGACCACCAGAACAGCGTCACCCACGCGACGGCCATCATCCCGGACGGCCAGCCCGCCGCCTCGTAGAACAGGGTGAAACCGCTGAACGGAATGGTCAGTCCGGCGAGGATCGCGGGACCGCGGCGAGCACCGTATTCGCGGCACAGCAGATACGTGGCGAGGGCGAACAGCGCGAGGAACTCGGCCATGATCACGAACGCCGCGACGGACAGGTTCTCGAATGTCGCGGCCAGGATGTAGTTGGCCAGATTGACCGGGTTGTACAGACCGTACGCGGCCTCGCCCGCGTAGTTTCCGCCGATCCAGGCGTCGGGATTGACGGTGAGCCACCGCCCGGCCAGGAGTTCCGCGCCGATCCGGTGCCAGGACGGCACGAACGATTCCAGCATGTCGCCGCCGTAGTAGAAGCGGTCGTACACGATCCGGGGAATCGTCGCGATTGCCGCGGCAGCCACCGCGACCGCCAGTGCCACCATCCACTCGGGCATGCGGTGTATCGATCGGGTGAACGTCGAGGACACGGACGCGGAGGGTGCCACGGACTCCGAGCCTACGAGTTAGGCTGCGCCCGTGCGCCTTTTCGGTTGTTCCCACGACCAGAAAGGCGCACGTGCGCCGAAGGCGCTGTCGGTCGTCGTCCCCGCCTACAATTCCGCCGCCGTCATCGAGCAGACCGTCCACCGGCTGGCCGAACGACTGGCCGGTCACGACGTCGAGATCATCGTGGTGGAGAACGGTTCCACCGACGCCACCGTGGACATCTGCGGCCGCCTGGCCGCCGACTGGGCACCCGGACCCGTGTCGCTGACCGTCCTGCGGAGCGAGAAGGGCATGGGCAACGCGTTGCGGACGGGAGCGGAGGCGAGTCGCGGCGCGCACGTGCTGCTGACCGCCGACGACCTGCCGTTCGGGTTCGACGACCTCGACGGTGCCGAGACGCTCGCCGCCGGCCACGACGGCCGGCTGCCCGAAGTCGTGATCGGTTCCAAGGCCCACCCCGACTCGCAGGTGCGACGCGGCGCGCTCCGGGGAACCCTGACGTGGGGTTTTGCGGCGCTGCGCCGCGTGGTTCTCGGGATGCGCACGGGCGACCCCCAGGGCACCGTCCTGATGGACGGCGACCTCATGCGCAGACTGGTTCCCGACCTCGTCGAGCCCGGGTTCCTGTTCACCACCGAACTCGTCTACCTCGCGGAGCGGGCGGGCATCGTGCCGGTCGAGGTCCCGGTGCGTCTGAGCGCAGATCACGACAGCCACGAAACCCGCATATCCAGGGCCGATGTGCTCGCGATGGGGGTGGGGCTGTTCCGGCTGCGGGCCCGTCACCGGGACGGAGGGCGCCTCGCATGGTCGGGGAGCGCGTCGCGGGGTTGATACCCTGCGAACCGAGAAGAGGATCGTGCCGTCGCCGTGGCGCGGTCCAGCCCACCTCTCGCGGGGAACAGTAGGAGCACTATGAACGAGTCTGCGTCGGTAGCACCTGTGGACGGGAGCACGGCCGCGGTACGGAGTGCTCTCACCGAGCATCGCGCACCCGACCGCCTCGTGGTGGCGCGAGGTCTCTTCACGGGACCGACCACCCGGGTCAAGGACGACCTGTACGCCAGGATCGTCAAGGGCCGCGCCCACCGCGAGCGCCACGTCGTGAACCTCGAGAAGGGTGCGACGGTCGACACCGACACCTACTTCGGCCGGTTCGCGGCCAGCTACTACCAGCGCTGGACCACGGTCACCGACGTGACCGTCGGGTTCCACCACGAGGCCGACGGTCGCGCCGTGGTGGCGCTGCGCGGCTCCGATTCGGGCGGAAACTCGCGCATCCTCGCGACGACGCAGATCGACGGCTCGGGCACGGCGACGCTGTCGGCGAAGCTGGACGCGTACCTCGACGGCGGTTCCCTGTGGGTGGAGTTCACCGCCGTCGACGGCCCCCTCGCGGTGAGCGAACTGGAATGGACCGTCGCCGCGCCGTCGGTGATCCGGCCCGCCGCGATCGCGATCTGCACGTTCAACCGCGCCGACGACTGCGCCGAGACCGTCGCCGCCATCGCGAACGACTCGACGATGGCGTCCGGCATCGACGCCGTGTACGTGGTCGACCAGGGCAGCGACCACGTGTCGGACCGGGAGAAGTTCACCGAGGTCGCCGAGATCCTGGGCGACAAGCTCGTCTACCTGCGGCAGCCGAATCTCGGCGGGGCCGGCGGATTCACCCGCGGCATGTACGAGGTCTCGGGCATCAACGAGCACGCCAACCTGATCCTGATGGACGACGACATCCTGTGCGAGCCGGAGTCGATCCTGCGGATGAACGCATTCGCCAACGTCACCACCGAGCCGACGCTCGTCGGCGCGCAGATGCTGTACCTGATGAACCCGGAGCACCTGCACGTCAGCGCGGAGGAAGCGGACCTGTCGAAGCTGAAGGCGGGCCGCTGGGCGGCCGGGTCGCGGCACGACATCAACCTGATCAAGAAGAAGCAGCACAAGCGCGTCGACGCCGGCTACAACGCGTGGTGGTCGTGTCTGATCCCCGCCGAGGTGGTCGCGCAGATCGGGCTCCCGCTGCCGATGTTCTTCCAGTGGGACGACATCGAGTACGGCATCCGCGCCCGCGCCGCCGGATTCGTCACGGTCACCCTGCCCAACGCCGGTGTGTGGCACGCGGACTTCCACTGGAAGGACCGCGATGACTGGGCCAAGTACTTCAGCATCCGCAACTCGCTGATCGCGGCCGCGCTGCACAGTGACTTCGACGCCAAGTCGCTGAGCAAGAGGATGACGCGGGAGATCACCCAGTACCTCGTGTCGATGCAGTACGGGTTGGCGTACACCATGATTCGCGGTATCGAGGACTTCCTCGAGGGCCCAAAGGTGCTCGAGGACGGCGGTCAGGCCGTGCTGGCGTCGATCCGTGAGGAGCGCAAGCGGTTCCCCGAAACCGTCAAGCACCCCGCGTCGAACATTCCCGGTGTCCGCAACTCCGACCTCGTCACCCGGTACGCCGGTTTCGAGCCGGACAAGAGCAAGATCGACCTCGTCCTCGCCAAGCGGGCCGCGTACCAGTGGCTCGGCCGCACCCAGCACGGTGTCGCGAGTATCCCTGTGGCCGAGGCACACTGGTGGCACGTGTCGTTGTTCGACACCGCGGTCATCACCGACGCCTCCCAGTCCGGGGTGCGGGTGCGCCGCCGCGACAAGGAGACGGCCCGGGAGCTCACGGCCCGGACGGCGAAGCTGATGAAGCGGTTCCGCGAGGATGCGGCGTCGACGCAGCGCCAGTACCGGGATGCGTTGCCGCAGCTCACCAGCCGGGAGAACTGGGCTCGCCTCTACGGTCAGTGACGTCGGCCGGACCGTTGCAGGCCCGCGATGTGCGGGGGCTGCTCCGGGATTCGTTCCTCGTCTTCGCTGTCGGTGTGGTGCTCGGCGCGGCGTGGAGTTGGCGTCCGTCGTTCTGGTACGACGAGGTCGCGACGCTGTACTCGAGTCAGCGGTCCCGCCCCGACCTGTCGAATCTGCTCGGCCACATCGATGCCGTGCACGGGCTGTACTACGTCGGGATGCGCTACTGGTTCGCGACGTTCGGTGCCTCCGAGTTCTCGGCCCGGTTCCCGAGCGCCCTGGCCGCGGGCGCGGCGGGCGCAGGGGTGGTGGTGCTCGGTGCGCTGATCTCGACCAGGCGGGTGGCGGTGCCGTCCGGGATCCTGTTCGTGATCCTGCCCAGCGTCACGTGGGCGGCCGCGGAGGCTCGCGGCTACGCGGCCACGGCGGCGGCCGCGGTCTGGCTGACCGTGATTCTCCTTGCGGCACTGAGGCTCCGGCGGTGGTGGCTGTGGGCGCTGTACGCCGCCGCCCTGGCGGTGTCGATCGTGTTGTTCGTCTACCTGATCACCCTCGTTCCCGCGCACCTGCTGACGATCCTGCTGCTGCGCGAGGCCCGGCGGTCCTGGCTCGGATGGACGTCCGCCGCGGCAGCGGGGGCGCTGGTCGCGGCGCCGTTCGTGGTGCTGGTGCGCCGCGAATCCGTCCAGGTGGCGTGGATCCCGCCGCTCGACGGGCACCTGCCGCGGGCCGTCGCCGAGTACCAGTGGTTCGTCGGCGCACCGTGGTTCGCGATGCTGTTCGCCGTCCTGGTGGTGGCCGGGTCGGTGGCGCTGGTGCGCGGTCGCCGTCTGCCCCCGGTGCTGTCCGTCGCGCTGCCGTGGATCGCGGTGCCGATGGCGACGCTGCTCGCGTATTCGCTTCTGCGCAGCCCGGTGTATCTCCCGCGGTACTTCACATTCACGACGCCCGCGGTGGCCCTCGTCGGCGGACTCTGCCTGGCCGCCCTGGCCCGGAAGTGGTGGCAGTCCGCCGCGGTGATCGCGGTGTTCGCGGTGGCCGCATCGCCGAGTTACCTCGACCAGCGCGAGCAGTGGGCGAAACCCAGCGGCATGGACTTCAGCACCGTCAACGGTTTCGCCGGGGAACACCTCCGCCCCGGCGACTGCGTGCTGTTCGACAAACCGGCCTGGAATCCCACGTCGCTGCGGCTCGTGAAGAACGTGCGGCCGGAGGCATTCGACGGCACCCGCGACATCGGGCTCGGGACCACGGCCGCGAGCCGGGGGTCGCTGTGGGACGACGAACTCGCCGTCCCGGACCTCGCGGGCCCGATCGGCTCCTGCTCGGTGGTCTGGTTCTTCACCGACTACGACCGCGACACCGAGCGCGTCATCCGGCACACGTCCAACGAGGTGTGGACGCTGCCGCCGTACCACTTCGAGGACACCGAGGCGTTCGCCGTGCTCGCGCGGTCCGGGCTGCGGATCGACGAACGCGCGACGTTCAACGTCACGCAGGCGGTGAAGCTGGTGCGGTGATCCGCACGACCACCTGCTCGTGGTTCGCGGTGTAACTCAGGTACTCGAAGCGGACGCCGGTGCGGTCGACGAACTCCGTCCACGCCCGGTACTCGTGCTCCTGCCAGCCCGGGAAGTTGAAGAACTCGTCGAACACGATCACCGTGCCCGCGACCAGCCGCCGTTCGAGCCGGTCGAGCACCGACTTCGTGGACGAGTACAGGTCGGCGTCGAGATGCACGAACGACACCGGACCCGGGTGCTTCTCGAGGAAGCCCGCCAGCGTGTCCTCGAACAGTCCGGGCACCAGCTGCGCGCCCCGCACGTGCGGCAGTTTCTGCTGCGCGAACTCCCCGGCGGGAAATCCGGTGCGCCAGGTCTGCGGCAAACCGGAGAACACGTCGAACCCGAACACCTCGTGCTCGGCGTCCTTCAACTGTTCGACGATGATCCGGAGCGTGGTGCCCGACGCCACCCCGAACTCGAGGGCCAGTCCCTCGACCTCCACCTGCGACAGTCCGTAGCGCAGTGTGTCCTGCGGATTCCAGAACACGGGCGCCTTCGGCATGTGCTCGAGCACGAACGCCGCGGCCTCGTTCGTGGCCCGCACGTCCAGCGCCTGCGTGATGTCGCGGCGGGCCTGCTGCTCGAGTTCGCCGAGCCGCTGCTGGACGTCGGAGATCTCCATGCGGGCATCGGACAGCTCGGACAGCACCCGCGCGAGTTCCTGGTTGGTCGCGCTCAGCTCGGCCAGGGTCTGGTCGTGCTGGTTCTCGGTGAGCTCGCGGGACCGCCGATCCGATTCGGCCACCACCTCGGACATGGCACGTTGAAGCTTGAGACGGGCCTTTCTCCGAAGATCGAACATATACCCATGTTGCCAGTCCGCATCCCGGCTCACCGCTCGAACCGGGATGCGGGTCGGACGCCCGCGTCAGTGACCGCGACTGCGGTACATCTGCCGCTGCCAGCGGGCGATGCTCTTCCACTCGCGTTCACGCTCGGCCCGGAGCCTCGCGTCGGTGCGAGACGCGATCCAGCCGTTCTCCCGAATCAGCTTGCGGTAGCTGGCGAGCCTGCGTTCGGGCAGTGCGCCGCGCTCCACCGCGCCCTGCACCGCGCAGCCGGGTTCGGCCGTGTGGGAGCAGTCCGCGAACCGGCACTGCGCCGCGAACTCCTCGATCTCGGGAAACGTCTTGTCGATGCCGTCGGCGGTGTCCCACATGCCGACACCCCGCAGTCCCGGCGTGTCGATCAGGGCACCCCCTGAGGGCAGCGGCAGGAGTTCGCGGTGCGCCGTCGTGTGACGTCCCTTGTGGTCGCCCTCGCGGACACGACCGGTGGCGAGCACGTCCTCGCCGAGCAACGCGTTCGCGAGCGTCGACTTGCCCGCGCCGGACGGTCCGATGAGCGCGACCGTTCCGTCGATGACGGCGGTGAGGACGTCGATGCCGTCGCCGGTGTCGGCGCTCACCGCGAGCACCGTCGCACCCGGCGCTACCGCCGCCACCTCCGCGGTCGCGAGGGAAACATCCTGCACGGTATCGGATTTGGTGAGCGCGACCACCGGTTGGGCGCCGCTCTCCCACGCCAGGGCGAGCAGGCGTTCGATGCGTCCGAGATCGAGGGCGGTGTCGAGTGCGGCGGCGATCACCACCGTGTCGACGTTGGCCGCGAGGAGCTGGCCCTCCGACCGGCCGGACGCGGACGACCGGACGATCGCGCTGCGCCGGGGGAGCAGGTCGGCGACGGCAATCTCGTCACCGTGAGGGTGGAGCGTCACCCAGTCGCCGGTGCAGAGCGGGTGCTCGCCCGCGAGCGCGCGGACGACGCCCGCGGGCGTCGCGACGTCGCAGCGACCGCGGTCCACGCGGATCACCCGACCGGGCTCGCGACCGTCGGCCGGGTAGTTGTCGAAGGTGTCGGAAAGTGTGTCGTTCCAGCCGTAGGGCAGGAGTTGTCCAGGGTCGAACATGGTGGGTGTGATCCTCGGGTCGATGAGCGCCGACCGGACCACTGCGCGGGTTCGGTCAGGCGAGGGGGAAGGGGGAGTGGACGCACACGGCGTCGACCGACGAGACAGTCATCGGACACTCACTCCTTCGCAACACATCGAGATTCTCAGACCGGAACCCCACGATGCTCCCACCCGGCGGAACCCGGGCGCAACCGAATTACGGGCGCTCGAACCGCTCCTGACGGCCCAGCTTCCGCAACCGCATCCACTCCCGCAGACCCTGCGGATCACGCCGCGTGACGAGGAAGTACCACCCGAACCGCACCCATTCCTGCGGCAGCAGCTTCCGCATGCCCGGCTGGGACAGCAGATAGCCGCGGTTGCGGTAGGTGAAGAACCGCTTCGTCTCGTTGTCCGGGTACTGCGTGTGCATCCGGCCGCCGAGGATCGGCTTGAACTCCTCCGCGCCGTTCGGGTGCACGTACGCCGTCTGCAGGCAGGTGCCGAACGGCAGCCCCGACCGCACCAGCCGGCGATGCACCTCCACCTCGTCGCCGCGGACGAACAGACGCAGGTCGGGAACGCCGACCGTGTCGATCGCCGACGCGCGGAACAGGGCGCCGTTGAACAGCGACGCGATGCCCGGCAGCAGGTCGGCGGAGTCGTCGCCGTCGGCGAACAGTTCGGAACGCAGCCGTCGCCACTCCACCCCGCGGCGCAGCGGGAACGCGAGACGGTCGGGGTCGTCGATGTCGCAGACCACGGGGGAGACCTCGGCCAGCCCGTGCCGTTGCGCGCAGTCGAGCAGCGTCTCCAGGACCTTCGGCCCCTCGGGCCGTCCGTCGTCGTCGGCGAGCCACACCCAGTCGGCGCCGAGCGAGAGGGCGTACAGGATGCCGAGCGCGAAGCCGCCCGCCCCGCCCAGGTTGTGCTGCGAACCGAGGTAGCTGACAGGGATCCCGGACGATTCGACGAGCTCACGCACGTCGTCCTCGGCGGCGTTGTCCACGACCACCAGATGGTCCAGCGGACGCGTCTGCGAGCCGAGGACCTTCAGCGACTCCGCCAGCAGTTCGCGGCGCTTGTGGGTGACGACGACACCGACGATCCGCTCGGCAGCAGCGCTCACGCGGACTCCGCCTCGGCTTCCGCGGCCGTACGAACGGGTCGCTCGTTCGATCTGTCGCTACGGGCGTCCCGTTCGGCCGAAGCGGTGAGCCCGGACTTCTCCCGGTCCATCTCGTAGATGACGTGGCGGACGTGGTCGGCGGCGTCGTCACCCTCGTACGCGCGGACGACGTCCTCGATGCCGCCCTGCTGCCGGATCTGACCGTGGTCGATCCACATCGCCCTGTCGCAGAGCTGGGCGAGGAACTCGTTGGAGTGGCTGGCGAACACCAGGATGCCGGAGCGCTCCACCAGCGCCTGCAGACGCACGCGTGCCTTCTTCATGAACTCCGCGTCGACGGCGCCGATGCCCTCGTCGAGCAGCAGGATCTCCGGGTCGATGCTGGTGACCACACCCATCGCGACGCGCACGCGCATACCGGTGGAATACGTGCGCAGCGGCATCGACAGGTACTCGCCCAGCTCGGTGAACTCGGCGATCTCGTCCATCTTCGCGAGCATCTGCTTGCGGGTCTGCCCGAGGAACAGTCCGCGGATGATGATGTTCTCGTAGCCGGAGATCTCGGGGTCCATGCCCACACCGAGGTCGAAGACCGGGGCCACGCGGCCGCGGATGCTCGCGCTGCCGCGGGTGGGTTCGTAGATGCCGGACAGCAGCCTCAACAGCGTCGACTTGCCGGCGCCGTTGTGGCCGACCAGGCCGATCCGGTCGCCTTCCTTCAGCGACAGGTTGATGTCGCGCAGGGCCTCGACCACCACGACGTCCGAGTTGTTGCGCCCGATCGACCCGCCGGCCTTGCCGAGGAACGCCTTCTTCAGCGACCGGGACTTGGCGTCGAAGATCGGGAAGTCGACGCAGGCGTCCCGCGTCTCGATACTCACATGCTCTGTCATTGCTTCAGACCCCTAAACCCAGTAGGGCACTCGGGCCCGGTACTTGCGAAGCGCGAGGATGGCGGCGGCCCACCCGACGACGGTGATGGCCAGCACGATGTACCAGTGGTACGCCTGCTGGTCCTGACCGATCATGGGCGCGCGCACGATGTCGAGGTAGTGGAACAGCGGGTTCAGCTCGGCGAGCTTGACGCGCTCGGCAGCCTGCCCGCCCTGGGCTTCGAGGCTCTGCGTCGTCCACATGATCGGTGTCAGCACGAACAGCAGCAGCGTCATGCTGCCGAGGATCGGCGCGATGTCCCGGTACCGGGTGGAGAAGATGCCGAACATGATCGACACCCACGCCGCGTTGACGACGATCAGCGCGATCGCCGGGATCGCGGCCAGCGACATCCAGGTCAGGTGCCGCCACACGCCGAACGCGAACAACATGACCACGTAGATCACCAGGTTGTGGGCGAACAGCAGCAGCTGCCGCCACACCAGCCGGTAGACGTGGACGCTCAGCGCCGACGGCAACTGTTTGATCAGCCCCTCGTTGGCGATGAACACCTCGGATCCTTCGAGGATGCTCGCGCTGATCAGGTTCCAGACGATCAGACCCACGGTGACGTACGGCAGGAACTCGTCCAGCGGGATGTCCAGCAGGGCGGAGTACAGGATGCCCATCGCCGCGGCCTGCACGCCGGTCGCGATCGTGATCCAGAACGGGCCGATCACCGACCGGCGGTAGCGCTGCTTGATGTCCTGCCAGCCGAGGCTCAGCCACAGCTCGCGCTGAGCGAAGCCGTCCCTGAGGTCCTTGAACGCGCGACGGAAGGTCTGCGAGTCGGACGCCGGGAGCGGGCCGCCTGCGGCCTCGGTTTCGATAGCGGATGCTGACACGGGCACCGAGCCTACCGGGAGTCGAGTTCCATGCTGTTTCGCCCGTTGCTACAGGTACTGGCCGGTACCGCTCGACTGCGACCCCGGATCGTGATTGTGCGCCCCGTGCGGGTTGCCCATGCTGATGCCCGGAGGCAGTGCTCCCTGACGCATCTGTTCGAGCTGGGAGCGGGCCGCCATCTGCTGGGCGAACAGGGCCGTCTGGATGCCGTGGAACAGTCCTTCGAGCCACCCCACCAGCTGCGCCTGCGCGATGCGGAGTTCGGCGTCGGTGGGGGTGGTGTCGTCGGTGAAGGGCAGGGTGAGACGTTCGAGCTCGTCGCGCAGCTCGGGGGCGAGGCCCTGCTCGAGCTCGTGGATCGACGACTTGTGGATCTCCTTCAACCGGTTGCGGCTGGCGTCGTCGAGCGGTGCGGCGCGCACTTCCTCGAGGAGCTGTTTGATCATCGTGCCGATGCGCATGACCTTGGCCGGCTGCTCCACCATGTCGGCCACCGACTCCGTGCCGTTGCCGTTCGCGTCCGCGGCGGATTCGGAGCCCTCGGGCTTGGTCGCGGCCTCGGCGACGGGGATGGCCATGGGCTGACCGTCGGGGCCGATCACGACGACGTGTTCATTCTCCGAGTTCGTCATGCCTCCATCTTGGCTGTTCCCGCTCGGCAGTGCGAAGGTGCGTCCGATTTGGGCCCATTCCACCTTTGTTGCACTCCACAACAATCGACGGCTGGCTTCGACCGTATTGACTTGGGGTCTTAGAGTGTCGGGCATGGCTTACGACGTTGCCCGCGTTCGGGGACTCATCCCCTCACTCGGCGACGGTTGGATCCATCTCGATCCGCAGGCCGGCATGCAGATTCCGGACGCGGTGTCGCGCACTGTCTCCACGGCCTTCCGGGCGTCTGCCTCTTCGTCGACCGGGCGACATGTGTCCAGTCGGCGCAGTGCGGCGGTACTCGATGCGGCCCGAGCAGCCGTCGCCGACCTGGTCGGAGGTGATCCCGCCGGGGTCGTACTCGGACCCGACCGATCCGTTCTCCTCGCCTGGCTGGCGGAGTCGCTGAGCACGCGACTCGGCCTCGGAACCGGGCTGGTGCTCTCCCGCCTCGACGAGGAAGCGAACGTCGCGCCCTGGCTCCGAGTCGCCAGCCGCTACGGCGCCCAGGTGCGGTGGGCGGAGGTCGAGATCGAGACGTGCGAACTCCCCAGTTGGCAGTTCCAGGACCTCATCACCACCACGACGCGTCTCGTCGCACTCACCGCCGCATCCCCGATCGTCGGATCGGCGCCCGACGTCCGCGTCGCCTCGGACCGCGTCCACGAAGTCGGGGGACTGATGGTCGTCGACGCGATCGGCGCCGCCCCGTACGCGCACGTCGACATCAACGAACTCGGAGCGGACGTCGTCGCCGTCGGCGCCACCTCCTGGGGCGGGCCGCAGGTCGGGGCGCTCGTCTTCCGCGACCCCACCCTCCTCGACCGCATCCCCGCCGTGTCGCTCAACCCGTATGCGCGGGGTGTCGAACGTCTCGAGGTCGGGGTGCACCAGTTCGCGCTCCTCGCCGGCCTCACCACGTCGATCGACTTCCTCGCGAACCTCGACGAATCGGCCACCGGTTCCCGGCGTCAGAAACTCGAGACGTCCATCAGCTCGCTGCAGAATTACCAGGACACCCTGTTCGACCACCTCATGTCGTCGCTGAAGCGGCTGCCGCAGGTCATGGTCATCGGGCGCTCGCCCAGCCGGGTCCCGACGCTCAGCTTCACCGTCGCCGGAGTCTCGGCCGACAAGGTCGCGTCGCACCTCGCCGACAAGCGCATCGCCACCGTCAGCGGCGTCCACGGCGGCTCCCGGCTGCTCGACGCACTCGGCGTCAACGACGAGGGCGGCGCCGTCACCATCGGTCTCGCGCCGTACACCACCCGCTACGAGATCGACCAGCTCGTGAACGAGCTCGCCACCCTGGGCTGAGCCCGCCGCCCGCTTTGCCCGCTGCGTCCGCCGCCCGGTGCGCCCAATGTGACATTCGTTCCGCTCGAGTGGACGAATGTCACATCGGGCGACGGAAGCAGGCAGACCGTCAGTTCCGCGGGATCGTCAGGATCACCTTGCCGACGGTGTCCGCCGAGTCCAGCAGTTCATGCCCGCGCGGAGCCTCGGTGATGGGCAGTTCCGCCGAGACGATGGGCTGGACCGCGCCCTCTGCGATCAGCGGCCACAGCCGCTTGCGGACGTCGGCGACGATCTCGGCCTTGCCCTCGTGTCCCGACTCGGCCCGCCCCCGCAGTCCGGCCGCCGTCACGTGGCCGCGCTTGGACAGCAACTTGCCGAGGTCCAGTTCGCCCTTGCGGCCGCCCTGCATGCCGATGACGACCAGCCGGCCGTCGGCGGCAAGCACGTCGACGTTGCGGTCGAGGTACGAGCCACCCATGTTGTCGAGGATCACATCGGCGCCGTGTCCATCGGTCGCCTTGCGGATCTCGTCGACGAAATCGGCTTCGCGGTAGTTGACGAGGATGTCGGCGCCGAGTTCGCGGCAGCGCGCCAGCTTCTCCTCGGAGCCGGCGGTGACGGCCACGCGCGCCCCCAGTGCGACGCCCACCTGGATGGCGTGGGTGCCGATGCCGCCGCCACCGCCGTGTACCAGCAGCACGTCGCCGCGGGACAGTCCGGCGCCCATCACGACGTTCGACCACACCGTGCACGCGACCTCCGGCAGCGACGCGGCGACGAGCAGGTCCACCCCTTCGGGCAGCGGGAGCAGCTGCGACGCGGGGACGGCCACCTTCTCCGCGTATCCGCCGCCGGCCAGCAGCGCACACACCTGGTCGCCGACGGACCACCCCGACACTCCCTCGCCGAGTTCGGCGATCGTGCCGGAACATTCGAGCCCGAGGATGTCGCTGGCTCCGGGCGGCGGGGGATAGAACCCCTGACGCTGCAACAGGTCGGCGCGGTTGACGGCCGTCGCGGCCACGTCGAGGAGGACGTGGCCGGGTGGAAGTTCCGGGTCGGGCTGCTCCGCCCACTTCATGACTTCGGGGCCGCCCGGTTGATCGATCGTGATCGCATACATGGGGACGACGCTAGCGAAATGCGTCGGCGCCCGGTGGATGTGACCGATCACAGCGGTCCCTCGGCGTTCCCGGGGACCGCACGCTACTGGAAAGTAATGTCGCACTACTAGACTGTGAACCTGTGACAGCAGAAACCTCCGACGCCGAAGCCGCGACCAATTGGTTGACCCCGGCCGAGATGCGCGCCTGGCGCGGGTACATGGACGGCAATCAGCGGCTGATGGACGTCCTCAACCGGGATCTGCAGGAGAAACACGATCTGTCGCTGGCGGATTACCGCATTCTGGTGCTGCTGTCCGAGTCGCCGGACGGTTCGCTGCGCATGAGCGATCTCGCGGACGGCGTCCTGTCCTCCCGCAGCCGACTCACCCACCAGATCCGGCGGATGGAAGCGCAGGGCATGGTCACCCGCGACACGTGCCTCGAAGATGGCCGCGGAGTGCTCGCCGTCATCACCGACGAAGGTCGCGCCCGGCTGGCCGAGGCGGCCCCCACCCATGTGGCCGGGGTGCGCAGCAACCTCGTCGATCTGCTCACCAAGTCTCAGCTGAAGGTTCTCGCCGAGGTGTTCGAACGCGTCGACAAGGCCATCGGCGACCGCTGACCGGTTGCCCGCCGACGCCTCCCTACCGATAAGATCGCCCACGGAAGCGTGGCAGAGCGGCCGAATGCACTCGCCTTGAAAGCGAGCGTCGTGAAAGCGACCGGGGGTTCAAATCCCTCCGCTTCCGCCAACGACCGGCAGCCCTGATCTGGTTTCTTCCAGGTCAGGGCTGTTGTCGTATCTCTACCTCTTCCGGGGTTTCGGCTGCTTCGGCGGCAGTGCGCCGATCTCGGCGATCGCGCGTTCCACCCACGGTGCGGCGCGGTTCGGGGTGTCGCGCCACCGGTCCGGCAGGGCCAGGTACTCGCGTAGCGGCTTTTCTCCCGGACCGAACGGGCCGACGCCGTCGGACGACGCCAGCTCGTCCCTCGCCTGCTCGGTCAGGAATCGCACCCCGACTTTCGGTCCGAGGAGTCCGGCGAACATGTTGCCGTTGACGAACGCGCCCAGGTTGCCGAACATCGGCTTCACCTCGATGCCGGGGGTGTCGGGGATCAGCGACCGGAAGAACTGTTTGTCCTCCTCGGAGGGTCTGGGCATCTTCACGGTCTACTGATCCTGACGTTCCTCGGGCGTCATGATGCTGAAGATCGCGCCCTGCGGGTCGGTGACCGCGGCCATGCGACCGACGGTGGGGATGTCCATCGCTTCTTCGACGATCGTGCCGCCGAGTTCGACGGCCTTCGCGGCGCTGGCGTCGACGTCCTCGACGGCGAAGTACACCCGCCAGTGGTTCGGGGTGCCGGGCTTCATCGGCTCACCGCATCCACCGACCTGGTCGTCGCCCACCTCCAGCAGCGTGTAGGTGTACTCCGGTCCCATCGGCATCTTCGACGACGTGATCCCGAAGACGCTGTTGTAGAACGCGAGCGCCGTGTCGACGTCGTCGGTGTTCAGTTCGTTCCACAGGCAGGCGCCCGGGTCGCCGACGAGGGTGGCGCCGATGTGCTTGTTCGCCTGCCACAATCCGACGGCCGCCCCGGTGGGGTCGGTGACGAAGGACATGCGGCCCGCTTCCCCCACGTCGAACGCGGGCATCAGGACCTGGCCGCCTGCGCCGGGGACCTTCGCGACCGTCGCGTCGACGTCGTCGACGGCGATGTAGGTGTTCCAATTCGCCGGCGCCCCGGCTGCGGCCGCATCGGGTTGTAGTGGCGCGATGGCGGCGACGTTCTCGCCGCGCACGGTGGCCATCGAGTAGACGGGGCCTTCGGGCATCGGCCGGTCGTCGTATTCCCAGCCGAGCAGTTCCGCATAGAACTTCTTGGCGGCGTCCTGATCGCTGGTTTGCAGGTCTACCCAGTCCGGTGTTCCCTGGGCGTATTCCGACTTGATGGGCATGACTGGACCCTTTCCGTGTGAGGTGTCAGGCCGCCGGGACGGGGCGGCGACCGGTGTAGGCGATGAGCCGGGTGACCGCGTCGCTGGTGTGCGGGGCGGGTACGGGGTCATCGAACCCGACGGCCTTCCTGCCTTCGGGCGTGATGATCTTGTGGGTCAGCGACAGCACGTATTCGGCGAGAGGCTCGGATACGGCCACGTCGCCGCCGATTGCTGCGGCGAAATCCCAGGCGTGGACGAGGAATTCGATCGAGAGGATTCCCGCGGCGACGGTGGCGGGAGGGTGGTTCGTCCCGATCGTCACCGTGCCGTCCAGCCCGCGAGTGCGCCACGCCTCCAGCGCGGGTTGCGCGAGGTCGGCGATTCTGGCCTCGACAGGTTTGCCGGGGTCGTCGTCGAACGTCGCGCCCGCCGCGCCTCCGAGGGCCGTGATCGAACCGACGAGATGGTCGGCGAGCTGCGAGACGGTGAACTCGGTGCACGCCGTCTGCTTGGACATGTCGTCGGCCGTGACGTCGCGCAGAACGCGTTGGACGACGGCCAGTGTCGCCTCGGCACTGGACAGTTCGTCGAGTGGATCGGGCGCGGCCGCCCAGTCGTCGGGTCCGGCGTCGCTCTTCTGCGCGGCGGCGACGAGACGGTCGAGGTAATGGTTCCAGCCCTCCGCGTGGCGGACGGCCTGTTCGTCGGTGAGTCCGTCGTGCACGAGTCGCACCTCGGTCCCGCCGGCGGTGGGGGTGAGTGTCACCGTCACGGTGGACGCTCCCGGTGGGAGTTCGTCGTCACCTTCCCAGCCCCACGTGTACACCACCCGCTTGCCGGGCACGACCTCGCGGAACGTGCCCGCGGCCGAATGTCCGGGAACGACGGTCCACCGGTACTCGCCACCTGCCTGCAGGTCGACGCGGGCCGCGACGGTCTGCCATCGCCGCAAGCGTTCCGGTCGGGTGACGAGGTCGAACGTGGCGTCCGGGTCCAGCGGGACGACGACGGTCTTGTCGAATGGCATCAGCTGTCTCCTTTGGAAGCTGCTTCCTCGGTGGCGTCCGCGACGAGGCGGTCGAGTTCGTCGATCCAGAAGGAGTCGAACAACGCGCGCAGTTGCGCGAGTCCCTGTGGGTCGAGCCGGTAGTACCTGAAGCGTCCGTCCTTGCGCGCAGTAACCAGCCCGGCCTCGGTGAGCACCCGGAGATGTTGCGATATCGCCGACCGGCTCGCGGGGAAGTGTGCGGCGAGGTTGTTGACGGTCTGTTCACCTGACGTCAGCAGTTGCATGAGGCGTCTCCGGGTGGGCTCAGCTGCGACTTCCAACTGATCGAGCACGACCAATACGTTAGTCGTGACTAACACGTTGTGCAATGGGTCTCGCCGCAGCGGTCGTGAGGTGGGAGAATTCATGGCGACGAGGGAGTGAGAAATGACAACGTCAAGCCCCTGGCCCACGATTCACGACGAACGCCGCGCCCTGGTGGACGACCTCGAACCGCTGACCGATATCCAGTGGTCGACGCCGTCGCTCTGCGAACGGTGGACCGTGCGGGACGTGTTCGCGCACATCACGGCGACGGAGAAGATGACGCCGCCGAAGTTCGTCGGAAAACTCGTCGGGTCGGGATTCCGGATCAACACCATGTTCGAGAAGGACATCGCACACGAAGAGGAAGGAACACCGGCGGAGTCGCTCGACGAGTTCCGGGCGCACATGAGTGACTCCACGCGCCCGCCCGGCCCGATCGACGCCATGCTGGGCGAGATCATCGTCCACGCCGAGGACATCCGCAGACCGCTCGGGATCGCACACGAGTACCCGATGGACGCGGTCGTCCGCGTCGCCGACTTCTACAAGAACTCGAACCTGCTGATCGGGTCGAAGTCCCGGGTCGCGGGACTGACGCTGCGGGCAACCGACACCGACTGGTCCACCGGATCGGGGCCCGAGGTCTCCGGGCCGATGCTGGCGCTCGTGCTGGCGATGACGGGTCGCCGCGCCGCGCTCGACGAACTCGGCGGCGACGGTCTCGACCAGCTGAAGTCCGCCCTGCCCAAGTAACGGCAAGTCATCCACACGCACCCCTTCTGAGTAGCCGCACCCGTCAGGGCCCCGGAAGGGGTTCGGCTGCGTGAAACGGGTGCGTCTGCCGAGGCGGATGAGCCCGGACGACCGGCCGCGGACCGTGATGACTACAACCCGATCACGCTGGAGCACACAGCTGTCACAAAACCTCTAAGCTCTTGTTGACCGGACGCAGTTTGTACTGTGCAATCGGGGTCCACACAGTCCGGGGAAGAGGGATTTCTTTATGCGTCGCGAAGCATTGGCTGCCGTCGGTCTGGCAGTGTCACTGACCCTCATGGGGCCGGCGTTCACTGCAGTGGCCGATCCGGCGCCTGCTCCGGTCGCGCCTCCGTTGAATGGCGTCGCGAGCGTCGACAAGATCGTGCCGCTCACCGACACCCGTAGTGCCGTCTTCATCAATTCCCCCGCCATGGGCCGCGTCGTGCAGGTGCAGGTGCTGCACCCCGCCGGTGGCGGATCCAGGCCGTCGCTGTACCTGCTCGACGGGGTCAGCGCAGGCGCCGAGTCGGACTTCCGGGAAAGCACCTGGACGCAGAAGACGGACGTGGTCCAGTTCTTCGCCGACAAGAAGGTCAACGTGGTGCTCCCGGTCGGCGGCACCGCCAGCTACTACACCGACTGGCAGCAGCCCGACCCCACGCTGGGGGTCAACAAGTGGGAGACATTCCTGGCCAACGAACTCCCGCCGATCATCGACAAGAACTTCAGCGGCAACGGCGTCAATGCCGTCGCGGGTGTGTCGATGGGCGCGATGGGAGCCGCCAACCTCGTCACCCGGCACCCGCAGCTCTACCGCGGGCTCGCCGCCTACAGCGGATGCCTCGACAACACCCAGCCCAGCTCGCGGGACTCGGTGCGGGGCACGGTGGCGTTCAAGGGCGGCAACCCGGCCAACATGTGGGGTCCCGACACCGATCCGGCCTGGACCGCGCACGACCCCTCGGTGAACGCCGAAGCCCTGCGCGGCAAGCAGATCTACATCTCGACGGGCAACGGGCTCCCCGGACCGTACGAGATCAGCGGAGACATCGCGTCCACGATCGCGGTGGGCGGCCCCCTCGAGGCGGCGGCGAACCTCTGCACGCAGACGTTCCAGCAGCGCCTGACCCACCTCGCGATCCCCGCGACGTTCATCTACCGCCACTTCGGCACGCATTCGTGGCCGTACTGGCAGGACGAACTGCGCACGTCGTGGCCCGTCCTGAAGAGCGCGCTCGGCGTCTGACCGGCGTCTCTAGCCGACCACGGTGATCCGGTCGGTGTTCGGTGTCGTCACCGGTGAATTCGTCCCCAGATACGCCGTGAACGCGTCGAGGTCGCAGCCCGCGTGCACGGCCTCGGCGCGGGTGCGGAAAGCGTCGAAACCGTCACCGCCGTCGGCGAGGAACTTGTTGACGGCCACCCGGTAGGTGCCCTCGGGGACGACGGCGTCGCCGTTCACCCGGATGTCCGAGATGCGTTCGCCGACAGTCGCCGAACGATTCATGGTGTACGCCAGCGAACTCGACGGGGCGAGGATCCGCTCCGTGATCGTGCCGTCTCCGCGCGGCTGGAACTGCTGCTCCAGGGCAGTTTTCAGGGTCGTGCCGGTGACTGCCAGGACCTCGAGGGTATTGCCGAAGGGCTGGGCGGCGTAGGCCTGCCCGTAGGTGACAGCGCCGTCCGGGCCGCGCAGCAGATCCTCGCGGAGTCCACCCGGGTTGGTGAGTGCCACCTGGGCGCCGTGCCCGGACCCCGCCGCGAGCTGGGCGTCGGCGACGACGTTACCGAGGGTGGACTCGCCGCTGCCGGTCTCGTCGCGGGTGAGGTCGCCCGACAACGACGCCACGCGCGCCGCACCGATCTCGGAGGCCTGGGCGGCGGCACCGTCGGCGAGCGCCTGGATGTCGGGGTCCGACGGGATGTCGTGGGTGACCACCTGATTGAACGCCGACGCGCGGTCGCGCAGGACGTCGCGGGTGGTGCGGTCGACCGACACGTCGACCACCGACACGATGCGCCCGTGCGACGCGCCCTGCATCATGACGCGCGGGTTCCCCATCGGGTCGGGAAACGAGCAGTTGTACTGCTGGTGGTTGTCGGCGGTGAAGATGACGTCGACCTTCGGGGACGCCCGCAGTGCGAGGTCGCGAGCGGGGCCGGATGTCACCTCGCACGAATTGGGACCGTTGTCGGCGATGGGTTCGGCTCCCTTGTGCATCAGCAGCACGATGGCCCGCACACCGAAGAAGTCGAGGAGATCCGCGGTCCGGTCGACGGCCGCGAGTTCGTCCGTGAAACGCAGCCCTCCCACCCCCTCCGGGGTCACCATCGTCGCGGTGTCGGCGGGCATGGTCGCGATGACCCCGACCGGGATTCCCTCGACGTAGTCGACGGTGAACGGCAGGGTCGCGGGCGCGCCGTCGTCGAACTCCATGTTCGCTGCGAGGAGCGGAAAGTTCGCGCCCTCGAACGTGTTTCCGAAGCGGCAGCCGTCGGTGGGGTGGCAGCCTCCGGTCTGCATACGCCGGAACTCCGTGTATCCCTCGTCGAGTTCGTGATTGCCGATCGCGGACGCGTCGACGCCCATCCTGTTGAGCAGCTGCACGGTCGGTTCGTCGTGGAACATCGCGGATTCGAGCGCCGACGATCCCCAGCTGTCGCCCACCGAATACAGCAGTGAATGCGTCGCCTGGCCGCGCAGCTGATCGACGTACGCGGCCAGGTAGGCGGCACCGCCGGCCGGGACCAGCGAGCCGTCGGCGTGCTTCACCTGACTGCGGATGCCGGGCGGCGGTTCGAGGCTGCCGTGGAGGTCGTTGAAGGCGAGGAGCCGGACGGAGACCGCGGTGTCCTGCGCCTGCGCCACGGACAGCCCCGCCGTCACCGAGATCGCCAGCGCCATCGCCAGTCCGGCAGCCGGCACGGCAGTGCGGAGCGCGGCGCGGCGACGCATGTGGGGGCTCCCTTCGGCAAAACCTCACTGAGTCTGCCAACAAGGAGTCACGAGCGTTATACCCGTGGGTAACGTTTACGTCTCGAGCGTTACGCCCGGACCGCGACGTTCGCGATCGAGCGGGCCTCGGTGCTCGTCGCGAAGGCGAGGAACGCGTCGTTCTCCGCGGGATCGCCGATCGTGATCCGCACCCCGTCGTCGCCGTACGGGCGCAGCAGCACACTGGCCTCGGCGCTGGCGGCGGCGAACGCCCCGGAGTGGGTGCCCAACGGGAGGTAGACGAAGTTGGCGGCCGATTCGGGCACCTCGTACCCGGCGGCGAGCAGGGCGTCGCGCACCCGGTTCCGCTCGGCGACGACCCCGTCCGTGCGTGCCAGCAGTTCTCCGGACGCGGCCAGCGACGCGATGGCGGCGGCCTGCGCGACGGCATTGACCGCGAACGCGATGTGCACCTTGGTCAGCGCGGTGACGACCGCGGGATCGGCGACCGCGTACCCCACGCGGATGCCGGCGAGACCGTAGGCCTTGGAGAACGTGCGCAGCACCACCACGTTGGGGCGCCCGCGGAACAGTTCGATGCCGTCGGCGTCGGACCGGTTGTACTCGAAGTAGGCCTCGTCGAGGGCCACCAGGACGTCGGCGGGGACGGCGTCGAGGAACCGCTCGAGTTCGGCATTCGTCAGCGCGGTGCCGGTGGGGTTGTTCGGGTTGCAGACGAAGATCAGCCGGGTGCGGTCGGTGATCGCGGCCAGCATCGCGTCGAGGTCGTGACCGTGGTCGGCGGTGAGCGGAACCTTGACGGGCGTCGCCCCGGCCACCTGCGTGACCACGGGGTAGGCCTCGAACGACCGCCACGCGAAGATGACCTCGTCACCGTCGTTGCAGGTGGCCTGCACCAACTCCTGGCACAGGCTCACCGAACCGCAACCCGCGGCGATGTTCTCGGTGGCCACCCCGAGGTGGTCGGCGAGCGCCGCGATCAGGGCGACGTGACCGTTGTCCGGGTACCGGTTGGCATTGGCGGCGGCGTCCGCGATGGCGTCCCGCACGCTCGGCAACGGCCCCAGTGTGGTCTCGTTGCTCGCCAGCTTGATGGCGCCCGGAAAGTTCTTGCCGGGGATGTAGGCCGGAATCGTCTCGAGGTCTGCCCTGGTTCGCGGAGTCACCAGGCGATTATGCGCCTCCCGATCCACTGCGCCGACGCCCCCTTCGTGCCAAGGTAGGGGCATGTCGGGATTCTTCAGGGACAGTGCAGCCCTGCGGACGTCCGGAGACGCGCCGGAAAGCCCTCAGGTGCGTGTTCCGCTCACCGCGGTCGAACCGGACGGTCCGGCGCGGGGCGGGATCGTGGTCCTGCACGAGTCGCGTACCTTCAGCGAACCTCTCCTCGATCTGATGCGCTCGCTCGCGATGGAGGGGTGGGTGGCGGTGGCGCCGCACCTCTTCCACCGGGAACCGGCGCCGAGCGATGTCGAGGTGTTCGGCGACGCCCTGTTCGCCGACTTCGACGCCACCTTCGACTGGCTGATCGCGCGGGGCATCTACGCCGACTGCGTGGGCGTGCTGGGTTTCGACGACGCCGGGACCGCCGCCCTGCTCGTCGCGACGACGCGTCCGGTCGGCGCAGCCGTGAGTGTCGCCGCCCGCGGGATCGTCGAGCCGCTGTCGGAGGACGCGCCTGCGCTGGTGCACGCCGCCCCCGACCTGAAGGCCCCCTGGCTCGGTCTGTACGGGGAAGACGATCCGTCCACGCCGCCCGATCAGGTCGAGCGGCTGCGCGACGCCACCGCCAAGTCGGACGTCGCGGGGCTCGTCGTGAGTTATGCCGGCCTCGCGCACCGGGCCGACGAACCGCCCCAGGTGCCCGACGGCAGGGACGACGACCCGGGTGCCCAGGCCATCGTCGACGCACAGCGGCGGATCTTCGACTGGTTCGACAGCCACCTGCGATAAAGCGGCCATCCATGCGCTCTGACCAGCCGTTTTGCCTTTGTGGTGGAAAGGTGTGTAATCTTTCGCACCGGCGGTCCGAAGGGATCGGAACCACCCCAGGGAGGCGTGCCAGAGCGGCCGAATGGGACTCACTGCTAATGAGTTGTCCCTTTTACGAGGGACCGGAGGTTCAAATCCTCTCGCCTCCGCCACACCGGGCCTAGTCGGCCGGTGCAAGCTAGACAACTGAAGAACATGCGCCCGTAGCTCAACGGATAGAGCACTTGACTACGGATCAAGAGGTTAGGGGTTCGAATCCCTTCGGGCGCACAAAGAAACCCCGTCAGCTGCAGTGATGCAGGTGGCGGGGTTTCTCTTTGTCGCCGATCCGGGCCGTCGCCGCCTAGCAGCAGGACGTGCCCGCGGAGGCTTTCGCCCCGTCCGCGGTGCCGCAGCAGGTGGCCCCCTCGGCGTCGGGGTCGAGGTGCCGGGGGCTCGACCCGAACGTGTCGGAGTCGGCGAGCACGGTGTAGACCTCCCACTTCTCGCCGGCGGGGCCGGTGACCCACACCTTGTCCTGGGTCGCGAAGCAACAGGTGGTGCCGATCTCCTCGTCGGTGAACAGGCCTTCCCCGGACAGCCGTGTGATCTCCTCGTGCACCCGGGCGCTCGATTCGACCTCGACGCCGAGGTGGTTGATGGTGCCGCCCTCGCCGGGGTTCTCGATCAGCACCAGCTTGAGGGGTGGCTGCGCGATGGCGAAGTTCGCGTAGCCCGGCTTCAGTTTCGCCGGTTGTGTATCGAACAGTTTCGAGTAGAACGTGACTGCTTCCTCCAGATTGTCGACATTGAGGGCGAGTTGGGCGCGGGACATGACAACCTCCACCTGTGTGACATATGTCGAATTGCTTGCACCCATAGAGTCCCACCTTTTTGACATATGTCAAGAAGGTGGGACGATGGAGCCATGCCCAAGACGTTGCCGGTCGTAGATGTCTCCGCGCCGATCTGCTGCGCGCCCGTCTCGGCCGCCCCGATGACCGACGAGGCCGCCCTGCACCTCGCGCTGCGCCTGAAGGCGCTGGCCGACCCGGTCCGCATCAAGCTGATGTCGATTTTGCTGACCGCGAGCGACGGCGAGGTGTGCACGTGCGATCTCGCGACCGGCGTGGGCCTGTCCGAGTCGACCGTCAGTCACCATCTCGGCCAGCTGAAGAAGGCGGGAATGGTCCAGCCCGTCCGCCGCGGAATGAACGTCTTCTACAGTGCGCGGGCGGACGCCCTCGACGCACTGCGGGTGGTCCTCGACCCCAACTGCTGCACCTGACGCCGGCCGGGATCGGTCACGACGTTCGCGTGCTCGATTCGAGACCGATCGTGGTGGTGGTCGAACCGAGACCGATCCGTGGCCAGCCTGCGGTGACCGCGATGAATCCCGACGCGGGTATCGCGTCCAGCCAGTAGTGCGGTTCGGTGCGGTACTCGGGCGGCCCGCTCCGGCACGGTTTCGACGCCGCCGCCGGATGGTAGGGATCGGCCTCGCCTTCGATGTCGTCGACGCGCGCCCGCACCGACAGATAGGACCAGCGCGTCGAGGGATCGTCGGGGTCGGACAGCGGGCGGGTCTCGTATTGCGCCAGCTCCGCGGGCCTGCCCGTCGCGGTCAGGGCCATCCGGAGGTGGAGGCCGTCCGGGAACGCCACCACCTCGAACAGCTCGAGCGTGAGGTGGTCTTCGGCCGTGAGCAGCAGGGGGCCGTGCACCTGGTGTCCTCCGGTGGTGGGTGGTGCTACTGCCGGCCAACGCGGTCTGCGCATGACCCCTATAGTCCCACCGATCCGAATGCAGATGCAATGGTGGACAACGAAGTTCATGCCGTGTAGGGGTCGGCGCAGCCGCGACCTCAGCGGGTGGGCGGGACGAACTCCGGCTGGTCGAGCAGTCGGAGCCAGCTTCCGTCCGGTTGCCTGCGGACGACCTGCGCCCGCGCGCCGGATCCGTCCTTGGGTGGGGTGGACGTGAGTGCGATGTCGTCACTGATCAGCGTGGGGAGTGGCGTCTCCGGTTCGAAGTGCGGCGCGTTCGCGAGCACCGACTCCCACAGTTTCTGGATGGCTGCCCGGCCGACCGTCCGGCTCCCGGGCGGATACGCCATGACGGCGTTCTCCTCGTAGAGGGCGGCCACTCCGGCCGCGTCGCCGGCGTTGCTGCGCTCGACGAACAGTCGGGTGAGATCTTCGGGGTTCAGGGCCTTCTCGTGGTCGGACACGGGGATCCTTTCGTGGGTGAACTGCTGTCACATCCCAGAGTGGTGTCGCCGCAACCGGAAGTCCAACCGATAGTTCTGCTGAATACTAGAATTACTGCTTATGGAACTGAGGCAGCTGGAGTACTTCGTCGCGGTCGCCGAGGAAGCGAACTTCACCCGTGCCGCGGAACGCGTCCACATCAGCCAGTCGGGGATCAGCGCGCAGATCCGGCAGCTCGAGCACGACCTCGGCGCCACGCTGATCGACCGGTCGAGCCGGACGGCGACGCTCACGTCCGCGGGAGAAGCGGCGCTCGTGCATGCCCGCGCGGCCCTCGCCTCGGCCGACGCGATGCGGCAGGCCGTGGACGACGTGAACCAGCTGATCCGGGGCCGGCTCGTCGTCGGGATGGTCACCGCCTGCACGGTGAAGCCGCTGTTCGACGCGCTGTCCGCGTTCCACGTCGCGCACCCCGGGATCGAGATCACGCTGACCGAGGACAGTTCCGACCGCCTCGTCGAACGGGTCCGCGCCGGTGCGATCGATCTCGCTCTCGTGGGCACCGCGACCGCCCCGCCGGACGGGTTGGACGCCTTCCCGATCATCAGCGAGGGGCTGGTCGCGGCCGTGCCGCCCGGGCACCCGCTGGCCGGGCGTTCGCGCGTCACCCTGGCCGAACTCGGCGACCACGCGATCGTATGTATGCCGACCGGAACGGGGATCCGAACGGTCTTCGACCAGGCGTGTGCGGCCGCCCGCCTCCGCCCCGACATCGCCTTGCAGGCGAGTGCGCCCGACGCCGTCGCCGACCTCGCGATCCGCGGGCTGGGGGTTGCGATCCTCAGTGAGTCGATGGCGACGGACTACCGGGGGCGGTTGACGGCGGTCGCACTGGACGACGTCGACATCCCGGCCGTGCTCGCGCTGGTGTGGAAGAGTCTCGCTGGTCCGGCGCTCCGTGAACTCGTCCTGCACACCCGCCGCTCCTTCGGGGAAGTGCCGACCGCGGTCGGCCGGTAAATCCTCACACCACCGACGTCATCCCGCCGTCGATGAAGATCACCTGACCGTTGACGTACCGGGAACCGTCCGACGCCAGCCACACCGCCGGACCGACGAGATCGTCCGGGGTGCCCCACCGGCCTGCCGGCGCGCGGCCGCGGAGCCACGCGTCGAACTCGGGGTCGTCGACGAGGGCCTGCGTCATCTCGGTGTGAATGTAGCCGGGCGCGAGGCCGTTGATCTGCAACCCGGACGCCGCCCATTCGGCCGTCATCGCGCGGGTCAGATTCCGCAGTCCGCCCTTCGCGGCGGTGTACGGCGCGATGGTGGGCCGGGCCAGGTCGCTCTGCACCGAGCAGACGTTGATGATCTTGCCGCTCCCTCGGGCGATCTGGCACCGTGCGACGGCCCGCCCGACAAGGAAGGCGCTGGTGAGGTCGGTGGTGAGCACCCTGTTCCAGTCCTCGAGGGTGATGTCGAGCAGCGGCTGACGGTGTTGCAGCGCAGCGTTGTTCACCAGAATCTCGATCGGCCCGACCTCCGATTCGATCCGTTCGACAGCGTCGGTCACCCGCTCGGGATCCGTGACGTCGAACGCGTACGCGTGGACGCGTGTCTCGCCGAACTGCTCGCGGAGGCGCTCACGTGCCTGTGCGAGACGCTCACCCGACACCCCGTTGAGGACGATCGTGGCGCCCGCCTCGGCCAGGCCGCGTGCGAGTGCGTAGCCGATTCCCCGGCTCGAACCGGTGACCAGGGCGATGCGCCCGGACAGATCGAAGAGGTTCACAGCGCACGCACCGAGTTGGCCAGCGTGCCGATACCGCCGAGCGTGATCTCGGCACGGTCACCCGGTTTGACCGGGCCGAGCGTGAACGGGCAACCCGTGAGCACGACGTCTCCCGGCCCGAGGGTCAGATACCGGGTGAGATGGACCAGTTGCTCGGACACGTTCCATGCGAGCTGCCGCGTGGACGCCTCCGCCACGGTCACGCCGTTGACGCGCACGGTGATCGGAACGTCCCCGGAGTCGAGATCCGTCTCGATCCACGGTCCCAGCGGGGTGAAACCGTCGCCGTGCTTCGCCTGGGTGAGCTTGTCGTCCAGCGCTATCTGCTCGACGGCGGTGACGTCGTTGCCGATCGTGTACCCGAGGATCGCGGACGGGACGTCCTCCGGGCGAAGCCTGCGGCACGTGCGGCGGATGACGACGGCCAGTTCGCCCTCCACGTTGACCTGCCCCAGCCCTTCGTCGACGACGATCGGATCGTCGGGGCCGATCACCGTGCGCGTCGACTTCATGAACGCCTGCAACGGCAGGTCGCGATCTCCGGGTGCGCCGTTGTGGGCCATCCCGAGCAGGACCCGCGGTTCGGCGGGCGCGAGCAGCCGTGCGCCGGCGAGGTCGTGTGCGGGTCCGGTGAATGCCGGAGTGTCCGCGTACGGATCCGCCACCTCGTGCCAGCGACCGTCGCGCAGGCACACCGGCCGCGGTCCCGTGTCGGTGGCGATGCGGGCCAGCCTCATGCGTCGACCCGCGCCTTCGACTCGGCGGTCGCGACATCCGGTCCGTGGACCGGGTCGGCCATCGCATCCCAGGCCAGCCCGAGGTCGCGACCACGGGTTTCGGGTGTCACGAACGTGGTGGCGAACGTGATGACGCTGAGGACCAGAACGTAGATCGCGAGCGGCACCCACGAGTTGTTCAGCAGCGACAGCAGCAGTGCGCCGACGAAGGGGGCGATGCCGCCGGCGAGGATGGCGCTCGTCTCCCGGGCGACGGCGACGCCGATGTAGCGGTGGCGATTTCCGAACAGTTCGGGCAGGGCCGCGCACTGCGCGCCGAGCATCACGTTGACACCGATCCCGTAGCTGACCGCGAGCGTCGCCACCACGAGGTACGGATTGCCGAGCGAGAGCAGCCACCACGACGGGACCGCGAGGACGAGCTGCAGCGCCGCACCGAACCGGTACACCCGCATCCGGCCGAAGCGGTCCGACAGCGCACCCGAGAA
The DNA here is from genome assembly GCF_030058635.1 of Rhodococcus sp. IEGM 1305. Taxonomy (NCBI): domain Bacteria; kingdom Bacillati; phylum Actinomycetota; class Actinomycetes; order Mycobacteriales; family Nocardiaceae; genus Rhodococcus; species Rhodococcus sp. IEGM 1305. Next base: position 19,387 of record NZ_JASHKX010000019.1, on the reverse strand, counting down.
CGGTATGACGAGCATGCCGATGGCGGCGCCGCAGGCGATGGCGAGCGGTCCGATCGACTTGCTGACACCCACCACGGTCGTGACGTAGCTGATGCCGAGGGTCTGGAAGATGTACGAGCCGCCGTTCTCGGCCATCCGCAGGCCGATGCCGCGGAGCACGCTGGGCATCGAGCTGCCGATCAGTTCCCGGAACGGGCTCTCGCTGATCTGATCCTGCTTCTCCAGCTTGATGAACGTGGGGCTCTCCTGCATGCGGAGCCGGATGAACACGGCGACCGCGATGAGGAAGACCGACGCCAGGAACGGCACCCGCCACACCCAGGCGAGGAGGAGTTCGCGATCGATCTGGCCGAGGATCGCGAAGACCCCGGACGCCATCAGGGTGCCCACCATGATCCCGACGAACGGGAGTGCGGAGAAGAATCCGCGGCGCTCGGTGGGCGAGTACTCCGCCATCAGCGTGGTGGCACCGGCCTGTTCGGCGCCCGCGCCGAAGCCCTGCAGCAGTCGCAGCGCGACCAGCAGGATCGGGGCCCAGATGCCCACCTGCGCGCCGGTCGGCAGGACCCCGATCAGCGTGCTCGCACCGCCCATGATCGCGATCGTGATCATCAGGACGGCCTTGCGTCCGAGGCGGTCCCCGAGGGCGCCGAAGAACAGGCCGCCGACGGGCCGGGCGAGGAAGCCGACGGCGTACGTGCCGAAACTGGCCATCAACGCGGCCGACGCACCCATGGCGGGGAAGAACAGCTGGCCGAAGATCAGTGCCGACGCCAGGCCGTACAGGGCGAAGTCGTAGTACTCGAGCGCGCTGCCGATGGAACTGGCGAGCGTCGCGCGTTTGAGGTTTGCGGCGTACTCCGGGTCGTCGGAGGCGCGCACCGGTGGGGTGGAGTGGCTGCTGCCTTCCGGCATCTTCGAGTCTGCGCCTACTTGAATCTTCGATTCTGGGGACATCTTCTGCTCCGTTGTGGGACGGGACCACGTCGAGCGCGGTCACAAACAGGTCGGTGTAGTGACCCAGGTCACTGGCGTGTCGAGGACGATACCGCGCGGACGGCTATTTGTCATACATAACTGAAAGTGTTGACTGAATCACATGATTAGTGCAAAGTTTTTGATCTGAACATATGGTCAGCAATGGCCCGTACCGGAGGAATCTGCAGTGAGCGCACACGACCCGAAGCCACTCGACGGGCGACTCCGCGTCGTCGCCGCGACCCCCGTGAGCGAAGAGCTCATCAGTCTCGTCACCCGGGCGGAACCGCGCATCGACTTCATCCGCGAGCAGGATCTGCTGCCGCCCTCCCGATTCCCGGGTGATCACTCCGGCGATCCGTCGTTCTCCCGGACCGCGGAGCAGCAGAAGGCCTTCGACGACCTGGTCGATTCGGCGCACGCCCTGTACGGCGTGCCCGACGAGAATCCCGCGGCACTGACGAGGACGGCAGGCGCCAACCCCGACCTCCGCTGGGTGCACACGATGCCCGCCGGCGGCGGGGCCCAGGTGAAGGCGGCCGGGCTCACCGACGAGCAACTCGACCGCATCGCATTCAGCACCTCCGCCGGTGTGCACGCGGAACCGTTGGCCGAGTTCGCCGTCTTCGGCCTGCTGGCCGGCGCCAAGACCCTCCCGCGTCTCCTCGCCCAGCAGCGCGACAAGGTGTGGAGCGGCCGCTGGGCGATGGGAACCGTGTCCGGGCAGCGCATCGTCGTCGTCGGACTGGGCAGCATCGGCCGTGCGACGGCACTGAAGCTGAAGGCCCTCGGCGCCACCGTCGTGGGAACGAGCAGGCGCGACACCGCGGTCGAGGGCGTCGACGAGATCGTCCACCCCGACCGGCTGGCCGATGTGGTCGGGGACGCCGACGGCATCGTCGTGACGCTTCCCGGAACCAGCGCCACCGAAGGCCTCGTCAGCGCAAAGGTATTCGGCGCGGTCAAGCCCGGAGTCACGGTGGTGAGCGTGGGCCGGGGCACCGTCGTCGACGAGGTCGCCATGACCGCCGCGATCGGGGACGGGCGGGTCGGGTTCGCCGCGCTGGACGTGTTCGCGTCCGAGCCCCTGGCATCGGACAGTCCGCTGTGGGCTCATCCGAACGTGCTGGTCAGCCCGCACACCGCGGCGTTGAACCCCGCGGAGGACCGCCTCATCGCGGAACTGTTCGCGCGCAACGCCACCCGGTTCCTCGACGGCGAGGAGCTGATCAACCGCGTCGACACCGTCGAGTTCTACTGACGATTCCGGTGCATGTCGGCGGCGCGGCGGCGTTCATCCCTCACGGATGATGTCTCGTCGTCCGGGCTCTGTGAGGCTCGAACGCAGTGCTGTGTCCGGCGGTTCGAGAGACGGGGTGATGCATGCCTTCCGTGGGAGCGTCGCTGTTCTGGATCGTGGCATGCGCCGTGATCGCCCCGCTGCTCGCCGGGTTGTTTCCCCGGAAGCTGGTGCCCGAGGTGGTACTTCTGCTCGTCGCCGGGATCGTCATCGGCCCCCACGTGTTCGACATTGCGGTCGAGGGCAGTGAGATCGAGCTGCTGCGCGACCTGGGGCTGGGTCTGCTCTTCCTGCTGGCCGGGTACGAGATCGACACGGCCGAGATCACCGGTCGCGGCGGCAGGAGGGCCCTGCTGACGTGGCTGGTCTCGCTGGCCCTGGCGTTCGCGGTGGTGTCGCTGCTGAGCCTCGTCCACGTGGTCGACGCCGGAACCGCGGTGGCCATTGCCCTGACGTCGACGGCGCTCGGCACGCTGCTCCCGATCCTTCGTGACGCGGGCGCCCTCGACACCCGGCTGGGCCGGACGATCCTCAATCACGGCGCGTTCGGCGAACTCGGACCCGTCGTCGCCATGGCGGTTCTGCTCGGCTCCCGAGGGTCCGTGGCGTCCATCGTGGTCCTCGGACTGTTCACGGCCGCGGCGGTGCTGGTCGCGTTCATCCCCGCCCGAGTGCGGCGGGAGGGTTCCCGGATCACCGCGATCATCCGGTCGGGATCGGAGACGACGTCGCAGACCACGGTGCGACTGACCATGCTGCTCCTCGTCGCACTCACCGTGCTCGCGGCGTCGTTCGGGCTCGACACGATCCTCGGTGCCTTCGCGGCGGGGTTCATCCTGCGGCGGGCCACGCCCGAAGGCGACGAAACGCTCGAAACGAAGCTCGACGGCCTGGCGTTCGGGTTCCTGATCCCGATCTTCTTCGTGACGTCCGGCATGGCCATCGACGTCGCCGCGGTGGCGTCCGAACCCGGCGTCCTCATCGCGTTCGTCCTGCTGATCCTGCTGGTGCGGGCAGGCCCGGTCTATTTCGCCGGGAGATTCGACCGGGGTGCCGACGGCACGGATCCACCCTTCACCGCCCGCGAACGCACCCAGCTGGCGCTGTACGCGGGAACCGGCCTGCCGCTGATCGTGGCCGTCACCGGAGTGGCCGTCGACTCCGGTGACATGACGTCCGCCAACGCCTCCGTGCTCGTCGCGGCCGGCGCGATCACCGTCCTCCTCTTCCCGCTCGCCGCGTCGCTGCTCGCACCGAGCCCCGAACCGGCGGCCGATTCGGGGCTTCCACGAGGAGACCAGAACCCCGGGAGCCGACAGTGACTCGAACCGAGACGACGCAGGCGCCGGCCCGCGCGACGCTGATCCTCGCGACCCTGATCCTCGTCGCCGCCGTCGCCAACCTGAATCTGTCGGTCGCGAACGTCGCGCTCCCCGACATCGGCCGCGCTTTCGACGCGAGTCAGACGCAGCTGAACCTCGTCGCCGTGGCGTACTCCCTCGGGCTCGCCGCGTCGGTCCTCTATCTGGGGGCGCTCGGCGACCGCTACGGGCGTAAACAGATGCTGGTGCTCGGCATGGCGCTGTCGCTGCCGGCGTCGGCGATCGCGGGCTTCGCCGGGAACTTCGAAATACTGTTCCTCGCACGTGTTCTCGGCGGTGTCTCCGCCGGGCTCGCGTTCCCCACCACGCTCGCGATCATCACCGCGCTGTGGTCGGGACCGCCCCGGACCAAGGCGATCGCACTGTGGTCGGCGCTCGGTGGTGCGATCTCCTCGCTCGGGCCGATCGTGTCGGGCGCGCTGCTCGAGCACTTCCATTGGGGCTCGGTGTTCCTCGTGACCCTTCCGCTCGCCGCTCTCGCCCTCGTCGCCGCCATCCTGTGGGTGCCCGCCCACGTCAACGAGACGACCGATCCCGTCGACAATCTCGGCGGCATCATCTCCGTCGTCTTCATCGCCGCCCTCATCCTCGCGATCAATTTCGCGCCGGTGGACGGTGCCGGGGCGCTCGCCGTCGGTCTCGGGTTGATCGCACTCGCCGCGGGAGCCGCGTTCTTCCTGCAGCAACGACGGGCGGCGCACCCACTGTTCGATCTGCACGTCGCCGCCCGACCGACGTTCTGGGTGGCCGCCGTCGGCGGGGTGATCGTGTTCGGCGCGTTGATGGGTGCGATGTTCATCGGGCAGCAGTTCCTCCAGAACGTGCTCGGGTACTCCACGCTCGCCGCCGGATCGGCGATCATTCCGGCGGCCGTCGCGATGGTCGTCGTCGCACCCCGCTCCGCGAAACTCGTCGAATCGCACGGCGCCCGGTTCACACTGCTGCTCGGCTACCTGTTCGTCGTCCTCGGACTGGTTGTCGCGCTGGTGTGGTGGGACGAGGACGCAACCTTCTGGTGGGTGGCTCTCGCGTACGCGTTCGTGGGCATCGGGGTCGGGTTCGCCGGCACCCCGGCGTCGCGGTCGCTCACCGGTTCGGTGCCGGTGTCGCGGGCGGGCATGGCGTCCGGCACCTCCGACCTGCAACGCGACCTCGGCGGCGCGATCATGCAGTCGATCCTCGGAGCGGTGCTCACCGCCGGCTACGCGAAGTCGCTGTCGGCCACGATCGCCTCGTCGCCGGACTCGAGCCAGATCACCCCGGAAACCCAAGCGGCGCTCACGAAGTCGTATTCCAGCGCCGAAGTGCTCGCGGAACGTTATCCGCAGTACGCCGAGCAGATCATCGCGGCCGCCCGCAACGCCTTCCTCGACGGCGACGATCGGGCGTACCTCGCCGCGATCCTGGTGGTGTGCGCGGGGGCCGTGGTGGTGTTCTTCTTCTACCCGCACCGGGAGAAGGAGAAGCGGCTGCTGGCCGAATACGCGACCGACAGAGCACAGTAGGGCGAATGTATCGCCGGTCGCCTCAGAAGCGCCGAAAGGTACATTCACCCGGCGGTCGCGGAGTAAGTTCCCGGGAGGGGCACCTCGACGACGGGACGCACGATGACAGCTCAGGTCGTGACCAGGACGAATCGGCGACGCGGCCTCGCGGCGGCCGCAGCGGCCCTGCTGCTGATAGTGCCCGCGGCGTGCTCCGACGACTCCTCCTCCACGGGCACCTCCGCTACCTCCACGACGACGCAGACGGGATCACCGAACGCCGGGGCCGACGCGCAGATCGACCCCGGTGTCGCGGACCGACTCGACGAGGCGATCGAGAAGACGATGTCGATGGCGTCGATTCCCGGCGCGATTGTGGGCGTGTGGGGGCCCGATGGCGACTACGTGAAGGCGTTCGGCGTCGCCGACAAGACGACGGGCGCGCCGATGGAGACCGATTTCTTCCACCGAATCGGCAGTGTGACAAAGACGTTCACGGTCACGGGTCTGTTGCAGCTGGTCGACGAAGACAAGGTTGCGCTCGACGACCCCATCTCGAAGTACGTGGAGGGCGTGCCGCTGGGTGATCAGATCACGCTGCGCCAGCTTGCCCGGATGCAGAGCGGGCTGGCGAACTACTCGGCGAACGAGGACTTCCAGAAGGCGTTGCTCAGCGACCCGCAGGCCGCGTTCACCCCGCAGCAACTGCTGGGGTACGCGTTTGCGCAACCCGCGACGTTCCCACCCGGGCAGGGATTCGAATACTCCAACACGAACACGACCCTGCTGGGACTTGTCATCGAGAAGGTCAGCGGGCTGCCGCTCCCGGAGTACGTGACGCAGAAGATCGTTCAGCCGCTGAAGATGGCGGACACGAGCTTCCCGACCACCAACGCGTTCCCCGAACCGCACGCGCAGGGTTACACCGAGCAGACCTTGGACGACAAGGAAGCCGTGGCCACCGACTGGAATCCGTCCTGGGGATGGGCGGCGGGCGCGATGATCTCGACCCTCGACGACCTGCACATCTGGGCGCCCGCGCTGGCCACCGGCACACTGCTGCAGCCGGCCACACAGGCGCAACGGCTCGAGACGGTCAACGCGCCGGGTCTGGCGTCGGACGTCGGCTACGGGCTGGGCATCTTCGACGTCGCCGGCTGGATCGGGCACAACGGCAGCCTCCCCGGGTATCAGACGGTCTGCGTCTACCTTCCGGAGCAGGAGACCACCCTCGCGATCATGATCAACACCGACGTCCCCTACCAGGGCAGCGAACCGAGCACCGCGCTGGCGGGGGCCGTCACGGAGATCATCTCGCCGGAACACATCTACAAGCTCAGCGCCGGAGTGCAGAATCCGGACGCGTCGACCCCGGCCACGCCGACGCCCTCGGAGGCCCCGGCGACATCCTCGACCTCCGCCCCGCCGACCAGCTGACCCCATGTGAGTGGCAAAGCGTGCGCGAGCACACTTTGCCACTCACATGCCCTCCCGCGGCGGTAGCGTGCTGGGCATGACGATTCTCGTGACGGGGGCAACCGGGAACATCGGCAGAATGCTCGTCGACCACCTGCTCGCGCGGGGTGCGACGGACGTCCGGGCCCTCACGAATCATCCTGACAAGGCGCAACTTCCGGGCTCGGTCACCGTCGTCGAGGGATACCTCCGCAGGCTCGACAGCCTGCCCGCGGCGTTCGAGGGTGTCGATTCCCTCTACCTCGCACCGACTCCCGACACCGCCCCGGACGCGCTCGCCCTGGCGAAGCAGGCCGGGGTCCGGCACGTCGTCGACCTGTCCGGTCCTCACGACGGCCATTGGGGTGACGTCGCACGGGCCGTCGAGGCGTCCGGCATCGAGTGGACGCACCTGTGGCCCGGCGAGTTCATGGAAAACGCGGGAATCCTGGCACCGCAGATCGCCGCAGGAGACACCGTGCGTGAGCCGTACCCGACGGCGGCGAACGCGCCGATCGCCATGAACGACATCGCCGAGGTCGCGGCCGTCGCTCTCCTCGAGTCCGGGCACGTCGGCGCGTCGTACGAACTCACCGGCCCCGAGACGATCACCCGCGCCGAGATCGTCCGACAACTCGGCGCCGCCCTCGGCCGGAACATCGAGTACCGGCAGGTGTCGCTGGACGAGGCCGTCGACGTCCTGACGCCGGCGATGGGGGAGTACGCACGCTGGTACCTGGAAGGGATGGCGAGCCTGGTCGACGCTCCCCAGCAGGCGAACTGGCTCGTCGAACAACTCACCGGACGCCCCGCGACCACCTTCGCGCAGTGGGCGTCGGCGCACGTCGACGAGTTCCGCTGAGGCCTCAGCGGGTCGGGGTGAGCGCGATGACGGGGATCGGCCGATCCGTCTTCTTCTGATAGTCGCTGTACCGGCCGTGGTTGATCGCGTTCATCGTCGCCCACATCCGGTCGTAATCCGGGTCGCCCGGCAGAACCTTCCGCGCCGCCACGGTGATGTGGTCGCGGCCTACCTAGATCTCGCAGGTCGGCGCGGCCAGCACGTTGTGCATCCACGCGGGCGACGTGGGCGCACCGCCCTTCGACGCGACGACCAGAAAGCGCGCGCCGTCGCGGCCGTACGTCAACGCGGACGTGCGCGGTTGCCCGGACTTCCGGCCGACACTGTGCAGCAGCAGGGTCGGCATCCCGAACAGCAACCGATACCCCACCCATCCGCCGCTGCGTTCGTAGACGAACTGATGCAGCTGAAGGGCTTTCACGAACAAGTCGGCCACGGCGTCCTCGTCTCGGCACTCGGAACAGATCGTGCCCACACAGTAGACCGTCGTCAGGCCCGGCGAACTGCGTGCAGAACGGTGTCGTGAACGGTGACGGGTTGTCCCTCGGGGTCGTGCGCCTCACGCGAGGGTGCCGCCGACACCAGGATGTCCCACTCCGCGGGGTCCAGCACGGCAGCGACCTGTTCCGGTGCGAACAGCATGTCGGGAACATTGGGCCGCCCGACGGACGTCTCCGGATCGGAAGGGTGATGTCCGACGACGAGAAGTCGCCCGCCTCGTCGGACCGCTCCGGCGAGGCGACGGTGCAGGGTCTCGCGGGCAGGCCCAGGCAGGTGCATGAAATGTGCCGACACCAGGTCGAATCGGTGGGTCGGCGGCTCCCACTCCAGGATGTCGGCCTGCTCCCACGTCGTCCGGTCCGCGATGTCGGCGCCGGCCGCGGCGGCCCGTTCCACCGCCACCGTGGACACGTCCACTCCGGTGACGTTCCATCCGCGGGCCGCCAGCCAGATCGCGTCGGCGCCCTCGCCGCTGCCCACGTCCAGGGCGCTGCCCGGGGCCACGTCCGCGACCTGCTCGACGAGGTGCGGGTTGGGTCATGCTCCCACTGTGGCCGCCGGGCCCGCCGAACAGGGAATCCCGTTGCCGGAGCGGCAACCGATTACGGGCTGGAGAACGTGTAGATGCGGCAACCGCTCATGTTCGCCGCCGACACGACCCCGTCGGCACGCGCGTAGTCGCCCTTCGAGGCAAGGTTGTTCGCGAGGGCGGCCTGGTCGTCGCAGAAACTCTGGTCCGTCGGGTTGGCTGGGGGATTGCTGATGTAGGTGTCGCCCGGTGCAGCCACCGCAAAGGGTGCCGGACCGACGAGTGGGACGGCCGCTGCTGCAAAGGCAATGGAGGCCGCCGCGACGATTCGGCGGATCATCATGCTCCTCCGAAGGGGGTCCGAATGGTTGCTGTTGAGACCATCCTGCACCGATCCGTCGTCGGCGACCAGACCCCTAGGGGTGGAAAATTCAACACCTCGACCTGCCACCGCCTGCGAAGTGGGGGTCACGCGTCGTCCAGGGCTTCCTGGACCCTGTTCGCCGCGACCACCGGATTCTCGTGCTCCCAGACCCGCACCACCGTCCACCCGGCGTCGGTCAGCCTCGTGTCGGTGTCACGGTCGCGGGTGACGTTCCCGGCGAGTTTCTCGGCCCACCACTGCGCGTTGTTCTTCGGGAACGTGGCGTGCTGCGGGCACCTGTGCCAGAAGCACCCGTCCACGTACACGGCCACCTTCCGCCGCGGAAACACCAGGTCGGCGCGCCGCCGGACGCCCTTCATCGGCGCCCGGTCCACGTAGTACCGGACCCCGCGCCGGTGCAGTTCCCTGCGGAGTGCGAGTTCGGGTGCGGTGTCGCGACGCCGCTGCGCCCGCATCCGGGCGCTGGTTGTGGGATCGGTGGCGGGCATCGCGGGTCCGTCCGCTACGCGGCGGCCTCGGGGAAGCCGCCCATGCGGTCGAGGTGGCTCTCGACGTCGTCGATGAACCCCGGAACGAAACGCAGATTGCCCATCCGCGCCCGCTTCAGGAAGCCGGCGGTCGCGCGGGCCGACAGCAGCCGGGTGTCCTCCAGGAATCCGCTGAGATCCTCGTACGGCTCCTGCACCGGCCACGTCGAGGTGTGCACCCGGAACGCCTGACGATTGCTACCCCACGCTGCCACCGGCCACGCGTCGCCGGGCTTCATCGGCGTCTCGATACCCCGCTCGTAGTCCGCCGGCTCGAGCAGACGCCGACCGACCCACGACGCCATCCGCACACTCACCGCGTTGCCGACGAGCTTCCACCGATGACTGTTCCGCAACCCGGGGACCAGCGCGGCGGGCGCCGTCCAGTCGGGGTCGAAGCCCTGCAGGCGTTCGGCGTCCACGAGCCCGGGCGTCACGATCTCGCCCGACGGCAGTCGCACGGCGGGCGGGCTCGCGATACCGACGGACGAACCGCCCTTCAGCGTGGGAACCGCGTTGACCGCCCACCCGAGACCGCGGGTGCCCTCGGTCCAATAGAAACCGCACGGGAAGTCGGCATGGTCGTCGACGGGGCGTTCCCCGGCGTCCTCACCGAACAGCACCGCGCGGGGGTCCTCGGTGCGCGAGGCGAGCATCAGGACCCGCTGGCGGCGCTGAGGGAGCCCGAACGCGCGCGCATCGACCACCCGGTACGCCCACGTGTAACCGAGGTCCTCGAGGGCGTCCGTGATATGCCTCATAGCCGCCCCGCGCCCCAGCTGCAGCATGAACGGCACGTTCTCGATCAGGAGCCAGCGAGGACCCTTCTTCCGCTTCACCAACCGGAACACCTCGTCGACGAGGCCGGAACGCGAACCCGTGATACCGGCGGTCCGGCCCGCCTGCGAGAGGTCCTGGCACGGGAAACCGGCGGCGACGAGTTCGATGTCCTGGGGGAGGGAACGCAGCTTGGTGACGTCGGAATGCACAGGGACGTCCGTGAATCGGGTACGCAGAACCGCCTGGGCGCCCGGGTCGATCTCACAGAGCAGTTCGGTGTTCCAGCCGTGCTCTCTCAGACCCAACTCGAGCCCGCCGATACCGGCGAACAGGCCCACCATGCTCCCGGTTGACGTCACGGCACCCTTCCTCACGAACCAGTCACCCGAGAACGTTACTCGAGATCTGTGCCTGCTTTGACCAACGACCCGTGAGTACTTGTTAACCGCGGGGGGTTAATAAGTACTCACGGGTGGCGAAGCCACATAGACTTCGTGTAGGTGGGAGCACAGGGAGGCGCCATGATCTCGGGTTTCCGGATCTCGGGTTTCCGGAACCGGTCGCACCTCCTGCGCGACGCCCAGGGAAGCGGCCTCGTCGAAGCGTTCGTCATCATCGGGATCGTCACGATCCTGCTCACCCGCGCCTACCTGCACCTCACCGGTTACCCGCAGGTCGGGGGCTCGTCGCTGCACATCGCGCACGTCCTGTGGGGCGGGCTCGGCATGGTCGTGGCCCTGGTGACCGTGTTCTCGTTCCTCGGGATGAAACCGCGCGTCCTGGGCGTGGTGATCGGCGGCATCGGGTTCGGGTTGTTCCTCGACGAGATCGGCAAGTTCGTCACCAAGACCAACGACTACTTCTACCGGCCGTCCGTCGCGATCATGTACGTGGTGGTCGTCGTGTTGCTGCTGGTCAACCGGTCGCTGCACGACGTCCGGCCGCCGACCCCGACGGAGGACGTCGCCAACGCCGCCGCCATCGCGCTCGGCGGCCTGGACCGTGGTCTGGACCACGTGCGCCGGGAGCAGGCGCTGGCGCAACTGCGCCGGGCGGCCGCCGCCGGCGCGGACGAGGCGACGCTGACATCGGTTCGGGATCTGCTCGCCCACTGCCCGGACCGGAACGGCCGGACCGTGCCCACGGCCCGGGAGCTGGCCCGGCGCGCTACCCCCGCCTTCGCCAAGGGGCCCGGCATGCTGTGGACCGCGGCCGTACTCCTCACCCTGTTCTCCACCCTGGGACTGCTCAGCGCCGTGGTCACGCTCGACGAGGACCTCCGCGGCGACGAAGGAACGGACATCACGACGGTCGGCCAGCTCACCGGGTCCGCGATCGCGTTCGTCCTGTGCTGGTCGGCGATCGTGCGACTGCGGAACGGGAAGCTGTGGCCGTTGCAGTTCCTGCGGGCCGCGGCCCTGGTCACGGTGTTGCTCACCGAGGTGTTCGACTTCGTCGCCCAGGAGTTCGGGGCATTGCTGAACGTGGCGGTCGGACTCGGCGCCCTCGTCGTCTTCTCGTCGCGCATCGCGGTCACGGAACGAGCCCGGGCATTGGCTCTCGACAACTCTGCTGCAACGAAACTCGGCCCGTTGCCACCCCGGGAGCCGTCGTCGCTTACCGTAGACAGGTGAGCATCCAAGCCTCCGGTGCCTCGACCTGGCCCGCAGTACTGACGTGGCGGGCGGACAACGCACCCCGAATGGAATCGGTGCGCGTCCAGCTGGGCGGCGACCGCATCAAGGCAGCAGGCCGGATCATCGGCGGCGAGTGCCCCGAGCATCCGGCGTTCAGCGCGTCCTACGACCTCGTCACCGACGAAAGCGGCGTCACCCGCCGGCTGTCGCTGCGGACGTCCGTCGCGGCCGGTGAACGGCAGATGTCGATCAGCCGCGACGAAGAGGGCACGTGGATGGTGGAGCACGGCGCCAACCACCAGCGGTCCACGTTTGACGGCGCCCTCGACGTCGACATGGTGCTCAGCCCGTTCTTCAACGCCCTGCCCATCCGGCGGTACGGACTGCACCTCGGATCCGAGGACGTCGAGGTCCCCGTCGTCTACGTGAACCTCCTGGACCTGCGGGTCGAGGGCGCGATCCTCACCTACAGCAGCGGTCCGGACGGCATCCACGTGCTGTCGCCGGTGTCGAGTTCCTCGGTGACCGTCGACCGTGACGGGTTCATCATCGACTACCCGGGCCTGGCCGAACGGATCTAGGCGCTCCGCGCCCGTGCGCCTTTTTGGTAGCTCCGGCAACCAGAAAGGCTCACAGGCGGCGGAGCCGCCCTCCCCGCCGACCCGCATCACGCATGTCGTCGATCCAGCCTTCGCGGCCGGGAACGATGCCGGTGATCTCCCACGTCTCCTGGTTGTCGTACGTCAGGCGAGCGGTGTGGCCGGCCTCGACGAGCGTCGCCGTCGACGACTGGTCCGCCAGTTCGGTCCGCGCGTCCTGCAGCAGTACCAGCGCCTCGTCCAGGGCGATCAGCAGGGCGTCCCGGTTGCCTTCGCACATGGCCCGGACGAGTCCGGGCGCGCTGCCGGCCACGCGGGTGCCGTCGCGGAACGAGCCGGCCGCCAGACCCAGGGCGAGCGGTCCGCCGCGGGCACCGGTGATCGCGAGGGTTTCGGCCAGTAGGTGCGGCAGGTGCGAGATGCGTGCGACCGCCCGGTCGTGTTCGGCGGACTCGGCGGGTACGACGACGGAACCGCAGTCCAACGCGAGTTGCGCGACCTGTGTCCAGATGGCGGGGTCGACGCCGTCGTCGGTGCCGACCACCCATACGGCCTCCCGGAACAGGTCGGCGCTGCCGACGCTCCACCCGGACGCCGACGTTCCCGCCATCGGGTGACCGCCCACGTAGCGGTCGGCGAGTCCCTGACGGGCTGCCGCCGCCGCGACCTCCGCCTTGACGCTGACGACGTCGGTGATCGAGCAGTTCGGGGCGTACAGGGCGATCGCGGTGAGGGTGGCGGCGACGGCGGGCACGGGGACCGCGATCACGATCAGCGCCGACTCGGCCGACGCGCGCTGGAGCACCGCGACCAGATCGGTGTCGGCGTCGAAACCGTCCGCCCGGGCGGCGTCGACGGACGGCGCGGATCGGTTGTGACCCCACGCTTCGCGGCCGGCCCGGACCGCCGCACGCAGCAGTGAACCGCCGATCAAGCCCAGGCCGAGCACGCACACCGGAGGTGCGGAAGGGGTATCAGACACCCGAACAGGTTGGCACATTCGAGTGCGGACTTCATTTACCGGCACCCCGCGGGCTACCGTTGCGCTCATGGGTGCACAGCGCGCGGAAAACAACAGCGCCTCCTCGGATCGGGCAGAGGATCTGGAGGGCTTCGGTGTCGCGGTAGTACACGAGGACGGCCGGTGGAAGGTCAAGGCCCTCACTTCGGCTGCTCTGACCAGTCTCAGCGTCGCGGAGGAGGAGCTTCGGGCCCTCCGTAGCGCGGGCGCGTTCTTCGGTCTGCTGGACGTGGACGACGAATTCTTCGTCGTGCTCCGGCCTGCGCCGTCGGGAACGCGTCTGCTGCTGTCCGACGCCACCGCGGCCATCGACTACGACATCGCCGCCGACGTCCTCGAGGCGCTCAACGTCGAGGTCCCGGACATCGACCCGGACGAACTCGACGACATCGAGCCGTGGGAGGAAGGCGACCTGTCGCTGCTCGCCGACCTCGGTCTGCCCGAACCCGTTCTGGCTGTCATCACGTCCGAGACGGACCTGTATCCCGACGAGCAGCTCGGGATGATCGCGCAGCGGCTCGGGTTCACCACGGAGCTGGCCGGGGTTCTCGACAAGCTTCCCCGGTAGTTCCACGCGCCGTGACTCTTCAGGACGACGAGCGGATGATCCGCGCGGCGATCGAGGCGGCCCGCGCCGCCACCGACGCCGACGTGCCCGTGGGTGCGGTGGTGTTCGACGCCGACGGTGTGGAGGTGTCGCGGGCCGTGAACTCGCGGGAGGCGATGTCGGATCCGACGGCGCACGCGGAGATCATCGCGTTGCGGGCCGCAGCGCGGGTGTACGGCGACGGGTGGCGCCTCGAGGGGGCGACGCTCGCGGTGACGCTGGAGCCGTGCACCATGTGCGCGGGTGCGCTCGTGCTGGCCCGGATCTCCCGGGTGGTGTTCGGGGCATGGGAGCCGAAAACCGGTGCGGTCGGCTCACTGTGGGATGTGGTCCGCGACCGCCGTCTCACCCACCGACCGCAGGTCAGGGGCGGTGTTCTCGAGGACGAATGCGCCGGCATCCTCGAAGACTTCTTTCGTGAACGGCGCTGACCGGTTTCAAACTCTTTCGTGGGGTACTCGACACTATGTGGCCGGGTCCGCATGACCCGTGCTTCTCTGGAGACAGGCGCCGACGAGGCGCCGCCGGACCCGTCCCCGGGTTCGAAATCGGATTCACGGAGGTATCTCGTGGGAATCGCAGACAAAGCTTCGAACAAGGCGGAAGACCTCAAGGGCCAGGCGAAGGAAGCCACCGGCAAAGCCACTGGCGATCCGGACCTGCGCGACGAGGGCAAGGCCGACCAGGCGTCCTCGGCGGTGAAGGATGCCGGCGAGAAGGTCAAGGACGCCGCCAAGAACCTCAAGGACAAGCTGAGTTAAACGGCTTCACCTGGCGATTTCGGGCTCGGGCGTCACATCCGGTAAAGTCACCGGCGGTGGCGTGTCCGAGCGGCCTAAGGAGCACGCCTCGAAAGCGTGTGACGGGTAACCCCCGTCCGAGGGTTCAAATCCCTCCGCCACCGCCAAGGCTCCCCACCTGCACACGCAGGTGGGGAGCTTTTTTGTGTATCCGGGCCGGGGATATTCGTTAGCGTGTCCTGGAGGGAAGGGGCAGGCGACATGCGCATCGACTCGACGGGCAGAACGGCGCTGGTCACCGGATCGACGCAGGGCATCGGCGCCGCGATCGCAGCGGGCCTCGCCCGCTCCGGCGCGCGGGTGGCGATCAACGGCCGCACCGAGAAATCCGTGGGCGAGGCGATCGAACGACTGCGGGCCGAGGTCCCGGACGGCGAATTCGTTCCGGCGGCCGCCGACGTCACGACGGACGAGGGCGCGCGGCGGGTCCTGGAGATCGTTCCGGGCGTCGACATCCTCGTCAACAATCTCGGGATCTTCGGCTCCCAGCCGGCCCTGGAGATCGACGACGACGAGTGGCGGCGTTACTTCGAGGTGAACGTGCTGTCGGCGATCCGGCTGACCCGCCTGGTCCTGCCCGGCATGGTCGAACGGTCCTGGGGCCGGGTCCTCGACATCGCCAGTGACTCCGCGATCGTCATTCCCGCCGAGATGATCCACTACGGGATGTCGAAGACGGCGCTGCTGGCGGTCTCGCGGGGCTTCGCGAAAGAGGCGGCGGGGACGGGGGTCACGGTCAATTCGGTGCTGGCCGGCCCCACCCACACCGGCGGCGTGGAGGATTTCGTCTACAGCCTGGTCGACACGGACCTGCCGTGGGACGAGGCGCAGCGCGAGTTCATGAGGAAGTACCGGCCGCAGTCGTTGCTGCAGCGCCTCATCGAGCCGGAGGAGATCGCGAACATGGTCGTGTACCTCAGTTCGGCGCAGGCGTCGGCGACCACCGGCGCCGCGGTGCGGGTCGATGGCGGCTACATCGATTCCATCGTCCCGTGACCGACGTTCACAGCCCTCTCCCAGGTCGTACCGAGTGACATCCATTGAAGCTGCAACTAGCCTGATCCCATGAAAAAGCTGTGGTGGTTGGTCGGCGCAGTCGTCATCGTCGTGATCGCGGTGCTGGTGGGCCCGTGGTTCTACGGCCAATTCATCGCAGAGGACGACGCACCGGCGGCCTCGGTGTCGACCGAGGGCGCGGAGGCGGCCACCGGAGCGGTCGACGGGCAGTGGACCGTCACGCCGGGGCAGGGCTCCAATCAGACGGCCGCGGGGTACACCGTCCACGAGATCCTCAACGGCGCCAGCGTCACCGTGGTCGGGTCGACGGGCGACGTGACCGGCAACGCGACCGTCGAGGGTGAGAAACTCACCGCGGGCGAGGTGACCGTGCAGGTGGCGACCATCGCGACCGATCAGTCCCGCCGCGACAACCAGTTCCGCGGCAACGTCATGGACACGGGCACGTTCCCGACCGCCACGTTCACGGTCGATTCCCCGGTCGATCTGTCGGGGCTGCCTGCGGACGGTTCCGTGGGAACGGTTTCCGCGCAGGGCACGCTGACGCTCAAGGGGCAGTCGCGTCCGGTGACCGTCGACATCGACGTGCTGCGTTCCGGCGACGACCTCATCGCCTCGGGCAGCATCCCGGTCACCTGGACGGACTTCGGTGTGACGCCGCCGTCACTGGGCTTCGTGACCGTGGACGGCAACGGCACGGTCGACTTCCTGGTCAGCTTCGCGCGTTCCTGACGGCGCCCACCCGGGCGGCCCGAACACGTAGCCCAGCTTGTCGCGCCACGACGACGCCCGGCGCCAGTCCCGGACGATGGCACCGTATTCGCGGGTCTGCAGCTTCCAGATGTTGTAGGTGCCCACCGGTGTCGTGAGTCCGTAGGTGGGGCGGTGGGTTTCGGGTTGGAACGTGCCGAACATCCGGTCCCACACGATGAGGATGCCTGCGTAGTTGCGGTCGAGGTATTCGGGGTCGCAGCCGTGGTGAACGCGGTGGTGCGAGGGAGTGTTGAATACGAACTCGACGGGCCGGGGCAGCTTGTCGATGCGCTCGGTGTGGACGAAGAACTGGTAGACGAGGTTCACGGAAAATCCGATGAACACCATCCACGGCGGAATGCCGATCAGCGGCAACGGAATCCACATCAGGATTTCGGCGCTGTTGTTCCACTTCTGGCGGAGCGCGGTGGAGAAGTTGAAGTACTCACTCGAATGGTGCGCCTGGTGGGTGGCCCAGATCAGGCGGATGCGGTGCGCCATCCGGTGATACGCGTAGAACAGCGCGTCGACGCCGAGGATGAGGATCGCCCAGGTGTACCAGGCGTCCGCGGGTAGGTGCCACGGCGCGAGGTACACCCAGATGGCGGAGTACCCGATCAGGGCCAGTAGCTTCCAGAACGTGGTCGTCAGGATGGACACGGCGCCCATTGACACGCTCGCCCGCGCGTCGCGGCGCTCGTAACCGCCGCGCACCGGGCGGGACCGTCCGTCGGGGTCGAATGTCGCGTCCTCGAGGTGCCGGGCTGCGAACCATTCGATGGCGAGGAACAGCACGAACGCCGGGATGGCCAGCGTCACCGGCTCGTGCAGGGGCGTCAGCAGCGCCGAATTCCACGCCGACGTCACGGTCTCCCACATGCTGCTTCCTCCACACAAGACGATCGTCCAGTTCAATGTACCTCGGAGTGACACGCATCACTATTCGCCCCGATCCGAAGAGGCAGACAAAGTGCTCATTGGATGCGCACTTTGCCGCGGAGAATGAATTCCGTCAGCAAGAACCGGATCAGTCGAAGGGATTCATCATGTTGCGAGGACTCACCACCGTCAGCCTCTTCGCCGACGACATCGCGGCGGCCCGCGATTGGTACAGCGCGCTGCTCGGTATCGCCCCCTATTTCGAACGCCCCGACTCCGAGAACCCGGCGTACATCGAATACCGGATCGGCGACTACCAGCACGAGCTCGGCATCATCGACCGTCGATACGCCCCGCACGCAGCAGCGGACAGCCCGTCCGGCGTGGTGGTGTTCTGGCACGTCGACGACGTGACCGCCGCCGTCGAGAAGCTGCTGTCGATGGGGGCGAAAGAGCACGAGCCGCGCACCGAACGTGAGTCGGGATTCGTCACCGCCTCGGTCGTGGACCCGTTCGGCAACATCCTCGGCGTCATGTACAACCCGCACTACCTGGAGATTCTGGGTTCGCGCGGCGAAGCGTGAGTTGCCCGTTTTCATACTTGGGTGGTAGGAATTCGGTGTGCACATCACCGCAAAGGTGGACTACGCCGTGCGGACGCTGATCGAACTGGCCGCTGCCGGGCCGTCCCCGTCCAAGGCCGAGTTCCTGGCACAGTCGCAGACCATTCCGCACAAGTTCCTCGAGGCCGTCCTCGCCGACCTTCGGCGCGGGGGACTGGTCAACAGCAGACGTGGACCCGACGGCGGCTACTGGCTGGCCCGGCCCGCCGAGGACATCACGATCGCCGACGTCATCCGGACCGTCGAGGGTCCGCTCGCGTCGGTGCGGGGGGAGCGCCCCGAGGACGTCGACTACTGCGGGCCGGCCGCCAAACTGCAGGACGTGTGGATCGCCGTGCGGGTGAACCTGCGCGCCGTGCTCGAAAACGTGAGCCTCGCGGACGTGGCAAACGAGCAGCTGCCGGGTTTCCTCACCACCCTGACATCCGACCCGGGGGCCTGGGAGCGTCGCACCCGGCCGGCTACGACGGCTGACGAGGGCGCAGCGCGCGGCTGATCGTCCGGCCGGCCGCACGCACCAGGGGGACCAGCGCGTTCAGCGACGCGTTCTCCGCCGACACCACCAGCGACACGGCCGCGACCGCCGCTCCGGGACGCTCGAAGATCGGTGCCGCGACGGAGACCGCGTCCATGGTCACCTGACGATCACTGATCGCGACCTCGGATCGGCGGATCTCGGCGAGCGTCCGCCGCAGGACGACGGGGTCGGTGACGGTCCGCTCGGTGAACTTCTCGATTGGCCCGCTCAGCACCCGCTCTTGCACGTCGGCGGGCATGTACGCGAGCAGGGCAAGGCCGATACCGGACGCCGTCAGCGGGAACCTGCCGCCGACGCGGGTCTGGACGGGCACGGCCTTCTGTCCGGCGATGCGTTCGACGAACACGACCTCGGTGCCCTCGGCGATGCCGAGCTGGACGTTCTCCCGCGTGATCTGCGACAGGTCCTCCATCACCGGCATCGCCAGTTCGCGCAGCATCGTGCCGCGCGGGGCGAGCGACGCGATCTCCCACAGCTTGAGCCCGACCGTGAAGCGGCCGCTGCTGTCACGTTCGAGGGCGCCCCATTCGATGAGGTCGCTGGTCAGCCGGTGCACGGTGCTCAGCGGATATCCGGACTTCCGCGACAGATCGCTGAGGGTCAGCCGCGGTGTGGACGGGGTGAAGAGCTCGAGGAGCCGCAACGAGCGAATGGTCACCGATCCGGTGATCGCCATTACTCGTTCTCCGTCTCACAGTTCCAGCGTCAGACGTGGACAGCTCGCACGCGA
>NZ_JASHKX010000018.1:0-130222 GCF_030058635.1 Rhodococcus sp. IEGM 1305 | reverse complement strand
CACCGGCGGCTGGAAATGCGGATCCCCCGACTCCCGCATCTGCTCCTCGTACACCACCTCCGCCGGATACACATGCGAATCCATGAACTCCAGCAGATCGGTCTGCAACTGCTGGGCGCGATCCGAGATGTCAAACAGGGACATGGGAACTCCTGACGGGTAGTGAGGGAAACGTGGGTGTGCGCTTGTCGAGGTGACTCTGTACGCCCTCGACGAGATCGGCCCCGCGGAACGCCTGCAACATCAGGCCTTCCGCGCGGGCCACGGACTCGGCGTAGGTGCCGTCCGCATCGTTCTGTAATTGGTCCTTGATGACGGCCATCGACGTCGGGGAGCAGTGCGTCGACAGCCCCTCGGCATAGGCGACCGCGGCGTCGACGACCGCCCCGTCCGGCACGAGGTGGTCGACGAGTCCGATGCGCAGTGCCTCCTCGGCGTCCACCATGCGGCTCGACAGCAACAGGTCGGTGGCGCGGCTGCGTCCCACGAGCCGGGGCAGCAGCCAGGAGATGCCGTATTCGGCGATCAGTCCCCGCTTGGCGAAGGCGGTCGTGAACCGGGCGGACGCCGAGGCGAACCGGACGTCGCAGTAGAGGGCTTCCACCATTCCGAGACCGGCGGCGATCCCGTTGATCGCCCCGATCAGCGGCTTGCGCAGTGTCGCGGGAAGGTCGCGGGGGCGCGGCCGGAGGAGGTCTTCTTCGGAGACGTCACCGACGGCCTGCAGGCGTCCGAGGTCGGCGCCTGCGCAGAACCCGCGCCCGGCGCCGGTCACGACGATCGCGCGTACGCCGGGGTCGTCCTCGGCGTCGCTCAGCAGCGTGAAGTAGCGGTCCTCGAGGTCGTCGGTCCAGGCGTTCAGCTTGTCCGGCCGGTTGAACGTGAGCACCAGGACCGGTCCACGCCGCTCGGCGAGGACCAGGTCTGCGTGCTCGGGTGTCATGCGTGCTCCAGCAGCGAACTCTGGTAGCGGCGCATCCCGCGCAGCCAGCGGTCGTAGTCGGACCCCTTCTGCCGGTACATGGTGAGGACGCTCTCGTGGGGCAGGATCAGGAACGTCTCCCGGTCCACGGCGTCGAGCACGATGTCGGCGACCTGCTCGGGCTGCAACACGTCGCCTGCCGAGACGACGGCGCGGGTGGCCGCGACGCCGAGTGGATCACCCGAGTTCTCACCCGAGCGCATCAACTTCGTCTCGACTCCCATCGGACAGAGGCAGCTGACCCGGACTCCGTTGTCCCCGTAAGTGACCGACAGCCATTCGGAGAACGCGACGGCCGCATGCTTGGTGACCGCATAGGTGGCCGAGCCGATCTGAGTGAGGAGCCCGGCCGCGGACGCGGTCGACACGAAGTACCCCTCGCCCCGCTCGATCCACTTCGGCACGAGTTGCCGGGCGGCGCGGATGTGGGCGCGGACGTTGACGTCGATCGCGAGATCCCAGCCGGCGTCGTCGGCGTCGAGACCGGGTGCCCCCGCGATGCCGGCGTTGGCGAAGTAGAGATCGACCGGGCCGAACTCGGTCTCGGCGCGCTCGATGATGCGCCGGATCTGATCGGCGTCCGCGACGTCGGCACCCTCGGCGACGGCCGATCCGGGGTGGCGTGCGTTGATTCCGTCCGCAACCGCGGCGGCGGCGTTCGGATCGAGATCGGCGACCAGCACCTTGGCGCCCCGGTCGGCGAGACGGTCTGCGATCGCCCCGCCGATACCGCCTCCACCGCCGGTCACGATGGCGACCTTCTGTGCAACCTTCACGAGGTGTCCTCTCCTTCGCCGTGCGTTGTGACTCGCGTCTCTCTTTTGTATAGTTGAATCCGTCGTCAAGTTCAAGTGTCGGATTTCGACGAACACCTCGAAGTTCGATGCAGCCAACGTGACACATCCAGGCCCTGCACCACCCGGAATTGAGGGAGACAGATGACCGACACCACCGCACTGCCCGTTCGCCCCGCGAGCTTCGACGAGCTCACGGCGCTGATCGGCAAGGAGCTGGGCCCCACCGACTGGCACGACGTCACCCAGGAACGCGTCAACGCCTTCGCCGACGCGACCGGCGACCACCAGTGGATTCACATCGATCCCGAGCGCGCCGCCGCCAGCCCACTCGGCGGCACCATCGCGCACGGGCTGTACAGCCTGTCCCTCGGACCGGCGCTGTCGGCGACCCTGCTGCGGTTCGACGGTTTCGCCCACAGCCTGAACTACGGCTACAACAAGGTCCGTTTCCCCGCGCCGGTGCCGGTGGGTTCACGCATCCGGATGCGCGCCACCGTGCAGTCCGCGGAACAGGTCGGGGGCGGCATCCAGGTGACGATGAGCCAGGTCGTCGAGCGCGAGGGCTCCGACAAGCCGGTGGTCGTGTCCGAGTCCGTCGCCCGCGTCGTCGAGGCCGGATAGTCCTGCTACCGCGTCGGAGGTTGACGACATGGCAAATGTGATCGATCCGGTGTCCCGCCACGCGGACGCCACTCCCGGCAACATCGCACTACGGGGCGCGGACAGCACCCTGACCTACGGACAGTTGCGCGACGCGAGCACCCGGTATGCGGGAGCACTCACCGAAGCGGGCCTGTCCCCCGGCGACAGAATTCTCCTGGCCGCACCCTCCGTGCCCGAGTTCGTGGTGGCGTATCTGGGAATTGAGGCGGCGGGGTGCGTCGTGGTCCCGGTGAACACGATGTCCACCCGGCCCGAGACCGAGTACGTCCTCGCCGACGCCGGCGCCGCGCTCGCCATCGTGTGGCACGAACTCGGGCCCGCGATCGGCGACGCCGCGTCGGCGTTGGACATCCCCGCCTGGACGCTCGCACCCGACGCCGCCACACCGGACGCCGAGCCGGTTCCCGTCGTCGAGCGGAACCGCGACGACACCGCCGCCATCCTCTACACGTCGGGCACCACCGGGCGGCCGAAGGGCGCGGAGCTGACGGTCGGGAACCTGTTGTCCGGCGGCGAGATCGGCGCCGAATGCAGTCGCGGTTCCGGCGACGACCGGACGGGCACCGGGCTTCCCCTTTTCCACGTCTTCGGCCAGGCCTCGGTCATGATGGCGACGTTCACGGGCGGCGGGTCGCTGTCGCTGCTGGCGAGGTTCGACCCGGCCGCGATGCTCGCCCTCCTGCGACGCGACCGGCTCACGATCATGGCCGGGGTGCCGACGATGTGGAACGCGATGCTCCACGCCGCGGACGGCGCCGACTCGCAGGACTTCACCCAACTCCGCATCGCCATCTCCGGGGGCGCGTCGCTGCCGGGCGAAGTGGCCCGCGAATTCGAGTCCCGCTTCGGGTGCACCATCCTCGAGGGATACGGGCTCACCGAGACCACCGCGTTCGGCACGTTCAACGACATCGACCGCGGCGGCAAGATCGGCTACACCGGACGCGCGGTGCCCCGGCTGGAGGTCGAGGTGCGGGACCACGACGACACCGCCTGCCCTCCCGGCACCGTCGGTGAGGTGTTCGTGAAGGGGGCGACCGTGATGAAGGGCTACTGGAACCGGCCGTCCGACACCGCAGCCGTCCTGGACTCGGACGGCTGGCTGCGCACGGGGGATCTGGGCGAGATCGATGCGGACGGGGATCTGCGCATCGTCGACCGGGTGAAGGACCTCATCATCCGCGGCGGCTACAACGTGTACCCGAGCGAAGTCGAGGAGGTGCTGTACACACACCCCGACATCCTCGAGGCCGCCGTCGTGGGTGTTCCCGACGATCACTACGGCGAGGAGGTGGCCGCGGTCGTGGCCACCGTCCCCGGTTCCGGCCTGGACGGCGGCGAACTGACCAGCTGGGCGCGAGAGCGACTGTCCGCATACAAGATTCCCCGGATCGTCGCGATCGTTGATTCCCTCCCGAAGGGGTCGACCGGAAAGATCCTCAAGCGGTCGATCGACCGGACCGCACTGAAGAACGACGCACTGACCGCAGAAGTACCCGAAAGGTGAACACCGTGACATCCGTGAACAGGCAGGTCCGACTGGCGAAGCGCCCGGTCGGCCGTCCCGACGACTCCACCTGGGAGATCACATCGGAACCGATTCCCGAACCCGCGGACGGCGAATTCACCGTGAAGGTGGACTACGTGTCGCTCGACCCCGCGATGCGCGGGTGGCTGGACGACGTGAAGTCGTACGTGCCGCCGGTGGCGATCGGTGAGGTGATGCGCACCCACGCCGTCGGCCGGGTGGTGGCGTCGAAGAACGCGAAGTTCCCGGAGGGACAGCTCGTCTCCGGGCAGTTCGGTGTGCAGGAGTTCGCGCTCTCCGACGGCCGCGGCGCTCTCGCCGTCGACGAGTCGCTCGCCCCGGCACCGACGTGGCTGGGCGCGCTCGGTTTCCCCGGCATGACCGCCTATTTCGGCCTCACCGATGTCGGCAAGCTGGAGAAGGGCGACACCGTGCTCATCTCGGGGGCGGCCGGAGCGGTCGGGAGTATCGCCGGGCAGATCGCCAAGCTGAAGGGCGCCACCGTGATCGGCATCGCCGGCGGCCCGGAGAAGTGTGCGTGGCTGACCGAGGATCTGGGTTTCGACGCGGCGATCGACTACAAATCCGAATCGGTCGGGAAGGCGCTGCGCGCCGCGGCCCCGGACGGAATCGACATCTATTTCGACAACGTCGGCGGCGAGATCCTCGACGCCGCACTGGCCCGGCTCCGCAAGAACGCCCGGGTCGCGCTGTGCGGTGCGATCTCCGGATACAACGCCACCGACCCGCAGCCCGGCCCGTCCCGGTACCTGTCGCTGCTGGTCAACCGGGCGTCGATGACCGGGTTCATCGTGTTCGACTACCTCGACCGGTTCCCCGAGGGCATGGAGGCGATGTCGGAGTGGATCCGCGCCGGGGAGATCGTGACCCGCGAGCAGGTCGAGACCGGCGGCGTCGAGGCCTTCGGCCGCACACTCAATCTGCTGTTCGACGGCGCCAACACCGGCAAGCTCGTGCTGGAGATCGGCGACCACTGACAGCACACCCGCCCGGAGGGCTCGCCGCGGCCGTCACCGTACTACGGTGGCGGCCGTACCCGTGCGACGACGAGATGACGAGGTAGGCATGCGCGCGATCACCATTTCACGCTTCGGCGCGGTAGACGTCCTCGAGGCGGCCGACCTCGCCGTTCCGGAGCCGGGGCCCGGCCAGGCGAGTATCGATGTGTCGCACGCGGCGGTCGGGTTGGCGGACGTCCTCATGCGGCGTGGTGAATTCGGCGGGACACCACCGATCGTGCCCGGCCTCGAGGTGGCGGGAACGGTGCGGGAAGTCGGTGCCGGCGTGCATCATCTGCGGGTCGGCCAGCCCGTCGTGACGCTCTCTCGCCCCACCGCGGGCGGCTATGCCGAAGTGTCGGTGGCCGATGCGGCCATCACGATCCCGCTGGATTCCGTCGACCCTCGCCTCGATGCCGCCAAGGCGGTGGCGGTGGTCCCGAACACGACCACGGCGCTGCTGTCACTGGAACTCGTGGGCAATGTCGGTCCGGGAAGCCAGGTGCTGATCCACGGCGCCGCAGGTGCCCTCTCGGGCATCACCGCACAGGTGGCCCGTCGGCTCGGCGCCGCGCAGGTGCTGGGCACGGTCCGGTCCTCCCGGCGTGCGGCGGAGGCCGAGCGGTACGGATACGACCTGGTGGTGTCGAGCAACGGATTTCCCAGCGCCCTGTCGGACGCGGGCATCGATTCGGTGGACATCGTCGTGGACCCGGTCGGCGGCCGGTTGCGCGCCGAGAGTCTCGACGTGCTCGCGCCGCTGGGCCGGCTTCTCGCCGTGGGCAATGCGAGCGGAGAGGACGACGTGAAGGTCGGTGCCAACGAGTTGTGGCTCGCCAACCGCGCCGTCCTGGGTTTCAACGTCGGCGGACTGCTGATGCAGGATCCGACTGCCGCGGAGGCCGCCGCGCGCCGCGCGATCGAGTGGGTGGCCGCGGGCGCGGTGAGCATGCCGCACACCACGCTGCCGCTGGCGCAGGCCGCCGAGGCGCACCGCCTGCTCGAATCCGGGGACTGCGAGGGCCGGATCGTGCTGACGGTGCCGGACTGACGGCTGTGGGGTGGCTGGATGCCAGCCACCCCACGCCGCCCGGTAGTCCCGGCTAGTAGAACTGGGCGCCGGGTACGGCGGTGGGATCGTTCCGGACCTCGGCGGTGTTGGTCTCGCGGAGCTTCCACGCGCAGAGGAACGTGACCAGCCCCATCAGTGCGACGAAGACGGCGACGAACGTGGTGGTTCCGGTCTTGGCAATCAGCGCGGTCATGATGAACGGAGTGCCGCCGCTCACCGTGATCGCCGCCAGCTGGTACGCGAGGGACGCCGCCGAGTACCGGACGTTGGGCGCGAACAGTTCACCCATGTATGCGGCGATCGGCCCGTAGGTCATGGACTGGAAGACGCTGCCGACCGTGACGGCGATGAAGAACAGCAGCAGGTTCCGGGTGTTGATCAGCCAGAAGTACGGGAACGCCCACACGATGATCATCGCCGCGCCGATCAGGATCATCGGCCTGCGCCCGATCTTGTCGGACATGTGCCCGGACCACAGCACGACACCGACCGTGAGTCCGGCGCTGAGCAGCGAGATCGCGAGCAGGTCGTTGCGCTTCATTCCCAGTTCCGCGGTGCCGTAGCTGAGCACGCCGGCGATGGAGATGTAGAACAGGGAGTTGGTGGCCGCGAGCAGGCCGCAGCCGAGCAGGATCTTGCGCCAGTGTTCCTTGATCGCCTCCGTCAGCGGTGCGCGGACGACGGTCTTGTTCTTCTTCTGCGCCTCCTCCTGCAGGTCCCGGAATTCGGGGGTGTCCTCGACCTTGGTCTGGATGTAGAGCACGACCGGGAACAGCAGTGCGCTCGCTAAGAACGGGATCCGCCAGCCCCAGCTGAGGAACGCCTCGTTCGAGATCGCCGCGGTGGCGCCGAGGAACACGAGGTTGCCGAGCAGGACGCCGAAGGAGACGCCCATCTGGCCGAAGGTCCCGGAGAATCCCCGGCGCTTCGGGCTCGCCGATTCGGTCAGCAGCAGGACGATCCCGCCCCATTGACCACCGCAGGCGAGGCCCTGGACGAACCGCAGGGCCACCAGCAGGATCGGGGCCGCGACGCCGATGGTCGCGGCACCCGGAAGGCAGCCGATGAGGAACGTCGCCAGTCCCATGAACAGCAGGCAGGTGACGACGGCCGGCTTGCGGCCGTACTTGTCGCCGAAGTGCCCGGCCACGAGGCCGCCGAGTGGGCGTGCGACGAAACCCGCCCAGAACGTGCTGAACGAGAGCAGGGTGCCCATCAACGCCGACGAGTCGGGGAAGAAGACGTGGGGAAAGACCAGTGCCGCAGCGGTTCCGTACAGGAAGAAGTCGTACCACTCGATCGAGCTGCCGACGAGCCCCGCCGCAAGCAGTTTCCGATGCGCACGCTTGCGCGAGACGGCTGTGTCGCCGGCTGCGTCCTTACTCGGCTGCACCGCGGATGTAGTCATCCGATCACTCCTCGAGATAGGTCTTCGTATGGATGTGGGAATGAGACTTTTCAGAACATGACGCCAACTTCAAGTCAGTGAGCGCTTGCTTAGTGTGTTTGAATAGCTGTGTGATGTCAATCACTCGAGGGGATTGATCTTGCCGGATCCGCCGGTGCGGACGAAGCTCGAAACGGCGGAGAGGACCACCGATGACCGAACTGCGAGACGACGTGTCCGCGACCGAGGAGCCGAGCCCGGGTCCGCCGACATCCGAGGAACGCCTGCTCCGGGCGGCGACGACACTGTTCTCCGACAAGGGTTTCGAAGCCACCCGCACGAGGGACATCTCCACCATGGCCGGCATGAGCCCCTCCGCGATGTACGTGCACTTCCCCTCCAAGGAGGATCTGCTGTTCCAGCTCGTCCGCCGGTCGAACGAACGCGCGCTCGCGCTGGTGCTGGAGGCCGTGGCACCGTTCACCGACCCCATCGACCGTGTCCGGGCACTGGTCCGCGAGTTCAGCATCATGCACGCCCGGAACTTCCGCCGCGCCCGCATCGCCCAGTACGAGAGCAGGCATCTCGACCCCGAACACCGCGAGGTGGTCGCCGAGACCCGGCTCCAGATCCGGGTGGCGGCAATCCGGGAGGTGCAGAACGGGATCGATCAGGGGGTGTTCCTGATCCCCGACCCCCGCGTCGCGGTTCTGGCGATCATGTCGCTCGCGGTGGACATCTGCCGGTGGTACAGCCCCGACGGCGAATTCACACCGGAGGAGTTGGGCGACATCAACGCCGACCTCGTTCTGCGCATCCTCCACGCACCCGGCTACTGACAGCTCCTCACATGCGGTCGGGGACGCGTAGCGCGTTCGTCCACATCCGCGCGAGTCCGGCGGTCAACTGCTCGAACGTGAGCGATCTCCGCTCGCTCGGCGGTCCGACGAAATAGCTGTAGGCCATCCTTCCGACCATGGCGGACAACGCCTTCGACGTCAGCATCGGGTCGAGCGACGCGTCGGCGAGACCGCGGTCCTGCAGATCGGCGATCGCCCGCGCGTTGCGGCGGTAGAACGTCTCGTCCCGTGAGCGTTCCAGTTCACGGAATGCGGGGTCGACGTGCGCGACCTGCTCGAGCAGGGCCAGCAGTCGCGCATTCCGGCGGCACGCGTGCAGGTAGGCGCGGATGCTCGCCTCCACCACCGCGTGCACGTCGCCTTCGTCCGCGACCCGTCCCATGCCCGGATGCAGCAGGTCGTTCTGCGTCACCTCGACGACCGCCGCGAACGCCTCCTCCTTGTTGGTGAAGTAGGTGTAGAACGATCCGGTCGAGAGTCCGGCCTCCTTGCTGATGTCGACGAGACGGGCGTCGAGGTACCCCTCGCGCTCGAACACGACCCGGGCGGCGGCGACGAGACGATCTCGGGTGCGGACGCCCCGGGCCGTGACCGGGGGTGTGGGTGCGATTCGCGGGCGCGACATGTCAGTAGGGGTCGACGTTCTCGAAGTATCGCCGAGGCACCTCGACCAGCATCTCGGTGATCATCTTCTCGGTGACACCCCGCTCGCGGACGTAGGGCAGCACGTCGTTCTCGATGTGCAGGTAGTGCCACTGCGGGAGCGCGGACATCAGGGCGGGGTCGATCCAGTCGATGTAGCAGGAGGCGTCCTGCGACAGGACCATCTGCCCCGCGAATCCCCGGCGGCACATCTCGACGAGCGTGTCGGCACGGGCCTCGAACGTCGTCTCGAGGTTGATCCCGAACCGGTCCATTCCGAGGACGAAGCCGGCCTCGGCGAGGCTGGTCAGATGCTCGATGTCGGTGCTGTCTCCGCTGTGCCCGAGCACGATCCGGTCCGGCCGTACGCCCTCCTCGTCGCACATCACGCGTTTGACGTGCACTCCGGCCTCGCTACCGGGGTGGGTGTGCACGGTGATGGGCACGCCGGTGCGCCGATGTGCCTTCGCGACGGCCCGCATCACCCGCTCGACACCGGGCGTGGGCCCCTGGTGGTCGATCGCGCACTTGAGCAGTCCCGCGCGGACCCCGGTGTCGCCGATCCCCTCTTCGATGTCCTTCACGAACATGTCCACCATCGGGTCGGGGACCTCGGCACCGACGATCGCATCCAGCGCCGGACCGCGGTAGTGGAAGAAGAACGGCACGTCGTCGTAGGTGTACAGCCCCGTTGCCGCAACGATGTTCAGCTCGGGTAGCTGTTCCGCGACCCGCTGGATGCGCGGAATGTACCGGCCGAGGCCGACGACGGTGGGGTCGACGATGGTCCGGACACCCTGCTCCGCCAGCGCGCGCAGTTTGGTGACGGCGTCGGCGACCCGCTCGTCCTCGCTCCCCCACTCGTCCGGGTAGTTCTGCTGCACGTCGGGCGTCAGCACGAACACGTGCTCGTGCATGTAGGTGCGTCCGAGTTCGGCGCTGTCGATCGGTCCGCGGACCGTGTTGATCTGGCTCATGCAGACTCGCCCTCTCCGGGTGTGACCGTCGTCATACTCCCGAGCTCAGCGTAGAGCTAACTTGAACCTGACGTCAACATTTAGTCAGGAGTGAATACGCCCCGGGCGAGACGGAATCCGACGTCGTCGATGTGATAGGTCGGGTGACTGCGCCGACGCACGGAGGCACGGCAACTCCAGTGCTCGTCGAACCACCCACCGCCGCGCAGCACCCGGTACGTGCCGTACACCTCGGGGTCGTACAGATCCCAGCACCACTCCCACACATTGCCCAGGGTGTCGTGCAGGCCCCAGGCGTTCGGCTGCTTCCCGCCCACGTCCCGCGACCGGCCGTCGGAGTTGCCGCGGTACCACGCGATCGCGTCGAGCGGGCCGTACCGCGGACCCGTGGTGCCCGCCCGGCAGGCGCGTTCCCACTCCGCCTCGGCCGGAAGCCGGTACCCGTCGGCCGTGGTGTCCCACACGACGTCGTCGCCGGTCACGCGATAGGCGGCGGCGAGCCCGCCGCGCTCGGACAGGGTGTTGCAGAACAGGATCGCGTCCCGCCACGACACTCCGTCGACCGGCAGCCGCGTTCCCCGCGTCGTGCCCGGCCACTCGCCGGTGATCTCGGCGTACTCTCCCTGCGTCACAGGGTGGACGGCGATCTCGAAGGCATTCAGCTCGACGCTCCAGCTGCGGGTGGTTCGCCGATCCGACAGCGTGACCTGCCCGGCCGGGACGGCGATCATCGGGCCGCTATCCACCGCCGGCAGCAGCCTGGATCGGCGCCATGTCGAAGTAGTCGCGCCAGGTGGTGATCTTGCCGTCGGTGATCTCGAAGACGCCGACGACGGGCAGTTCGACGACGTTGCCGTTCAGCGTGAACACGTCGATCCGCTCGTTCATCACCACGCCGCTCGATTCCTCGGCGTTGGGACTCTGCCCGCCGTCGGTGACCTGCCGGTGCACCCGGAAGTCGATTCCGCCGAAGGCCGCGATGAAGCCGGCGACGAACTCACGGATCGCGTCACGCCCGATGACGGGTTCCATCGGAATATTGTGGTAGACGGCGTCTTCCGCGAAATACTCCGCGATCTTCGCCGGATCGGGCTCGATCCACTCGGCACAGAATTGGGTGACCAGTTGATCCGGGGTCATCGGTTCTCCCTTTCGATCGCGGACGGTTCGATGATGGCCATGACGGACTGGATCGCCCCGGCCGGGATGTCGAAATGTTCCGTGATCCGGACGGACGTCACCTCGGCGGGCGTGGCCCCGAGGTCGAGCACGAACCGGGCCACCACGTTGTCGCCCCACTCGTGGAAGGAGAGTTCGCGCACGGCCTGGATGGCCTGATACTGCAGGCCGTTCTCGAGTTCGTCCCGGATGAACGCCCCCGATTCGCCCGTGTGCTGCCCGTTCTCCACCCGCCAGGCGTTGTCCGCGAGACGCACCTTGGTGGCGTCGTGGCTGACCAGTGCATCGATATAGGCCCGGGCCATCGCGACCCGGCCGCTGTCGGCCGTGTCGGTG
This sequence comes from Rhodococcus sp. IEGM 1305, assembly GCF_030058635.1. Classification (NCBI taxonomy): domain Bacteria; kingdom Bacillati; phylum Actinomycetota; class Actinomycetes; order Mycobacteriales; family Nocardiaceae; genus Rhodococcus; species Rhodococcus sp. IEGM 1305. Next base: position 118,780 of record NZ_JASHKX010000018.1, on the reverse strand, counting down.
GCATGTGTCGCGATCGCGGCGAGCAGCGGCCGAGCCAGCTCCGGCCGGCAGATCAGGAGGTCGGGCAGGTACGGGTGGGACTCGTTGTAGTCCAACGGGGTTCCGTCGATCCGCGAGCAGTGCAGGCCCGCAGCCTCGGCGACGCCGACGGGCGCGGCCGAGTCCCATTCCCACTGACCGCCCGCGTGGATGTAGGCGTCCACGTCTCCGCGGAGCACGGCCATCGCCTTCGCTCCGGCCGAACCCATGGTGGTGACCTCGGCGCCGATCTCCGTCGCGACGGCGTCGACGAAGGCAGGCGGCCTGCTGGCGGACACGACGATCCGGGGCCGTGCCGGGAGTTGTTCGGTATGCACCGCGTGGCTGTCGTCGTCACTGGCATACACCGCGCCCAGCGCCGGTTGCGCGACCGCTGCCGCCGTGATCCCCCGACCGCGTTCCCACAGCGCGACGTGCACCGCCCAGTCCGAGTGACCGGGCAGTCCGTACTCCTTGGAACCGTCGAGCGGGTCGATGATCCACACCCGGGAACTCTCCAGGCGCGACCGGTCGTCGGCCGACTCCTCGGAGAGGATCGCGTCGTCGGGTCGCTCCGCGGAGAGCTTGCCGAGAATGAACGCGTCGGCGGCGACGTCGCCGCGCCTGCCCAGTTCACGACCGTCCGCCGATCCGAGTCCCGCGGTGCGGATGTCCAGCAGCAGGGCACCGGCACCGGAGGCGATGTCGGCCGCGAGTCGTGCGTCAGTGATCACGTCTCAACAATTCCATAATTCTCTCGGCTTGTTCGGTCGGCGTGCCGTCCCCGGGCCGGAGGACGAGTTCGGCGTTCTCCGGGGCCTCGTACGGGTCGTCGACCCCGGTGAATCCGGTGATCTCCCCCGCGCGGGCTTTCGCGTACATGCCCTTCGGGTCCCGCGCCTCGCACTGCTCCACCGGCGTGTCGACGAACACCTCGACGAAATCGAGGCCGGCAGCCCGGTGCTGCTCCCGGACGCGGTCCCGGTCGGCGCGGTACGGGCTGATCAGCGACGCGATCGCGACCACCCCGGAGTCGGCGAGCAGTTGTGCCACGGCGCCGACGCGGCGCACGTTCTCGGCGCGGTCCTCGGCACTGAAACCGAGGTCGGCGTTGAGACCGTGACGCAGGTTGTCGCCGTCCAGCCGGTAGGCGGGCACCCCGGCCGCGACCAGGCGTCGCTCGAGTTCCACCGCGACCGTCGACTTTCCCGACGCCGACAGTCCCGTCAGCCACACCGTGCGACCCCGCGTCGCCCGCTCGTCCCGCGAGACGGCCGCGGCGTGCCACACCACCTTCGAACGCGACAGCGTCGGCCCGGTGATCATGCCGGCGGCGACGGTGTTGTGGGTCGACTCGTCGACGAGGATGAAACTGCCCGTCACGTGGTTGCGGCGGTACGGGTCGAACATCAGCGGCTGCGACGTCCTCAACTGGATACGGCCGATCTCGTTGAGCGAGAGCGACTGTGCGGACTCGTCGCGATGCAGGGTGTTCACGTCGAGGCGGTAGTCGAGCCGCACGACGGACGCCCTGGTGGCGCGGGTGGTGTGCAGCAGCGTGTACCGCGCGTCCGGCGTCAGCGAGGACTGTTCGCTGAACCAGCAGACCATCGCGTCGAGCTCCTGCCCGACGAGCGGACGGTTGTTGGGGCGGCACAGCACGTCTCCGCGGCTCACGTCCAGCTGGTCGGCGAGCTGCACGCACACCGCCGACGGTGCGAACGCCTCGTCGAGGCGGGTTCCGCCGGGACCCCAGATGGCGCTGACGGTGGAGGTGAATCCGGACGGCAGTACCACCACCTCGTCGCCCGGCTTGAACACGCCGCTGGCGACCGTGCCCGCGTACCCACGGAAATCGTGCAGCGCGGAATCGGTCCGGCGCTGCGGCCGGACCACGTACTGCACCGGGAACCGCGCGTCGATGAGGTTGCGGTCGGATGCCACGTGGACCTGCTCGAGGTAGTGCAGCAGCGACGCGCCCTCGTACCACGGCATGTTGACGGTGCGTTGCGCGATGTTGTCGCCGCGCAGTGCCGACACCGGGATGAACGTGAGGTCGTGGACCTCGAGTTTGATCGCGAACTGCCGGAACTCCTCCTTGATCTCCTCGAACCGATCCTCGGACCACCCGACGAGATCCATCTTGTTGACGCACAGCACGAGGTGGGGAATTCCGAGGAGGCTGGCGATGAACGCGTGGCGGCGCGTCTGCTCGAGGATCCCCTTGCGGGCGTCGACGAGGATCAGGGCCAAGTCGGCGGTGGACGCGCCGGTCACCATGTTCCGGGTGTACTGCTCGTGCCCCGGCGTGTCCGCGATGATGAACTTGCGGTTCGGTGTGGCGAAGTAGCGGTGCGCGACGTCGATGGTGATGCCCTGTTCGCGTTCGGCGCGCAGACCGTCGGTGAGCAGTGCCAGGTCGGCGTGCTCGTCGCCCCGCTCGCGGCTGGTGCGTTCGACCGCCTCGAGCTGATCCTCGAAGATCGCCTTCGAGTCGTACAGCAGCCGGCCGATCAGGGTGGACTTGCCGTCGTCGACGCTGCCCGCGGTCGCGACCCGGAGTAGCTGCGGCATCAGAAGTACCCTTCCTTCTTGCGGTCTTCCATGCCGGCCTCGGAGATCCGGTCGTCGGCCCGGGTCGCCCCACGCTCGGTCACCCTGCTCGCGGCGACCTCGGTGACCACGGCCTCGGCGGTGGTTGCCGACGATTCGACGCAGCCCGTGCACGTGGCGTCGCCGACGGTCCGGAATCGGACGAGGGCCTCGTACGGCTCGTCACCGGGGAGCAGGGTCAGGAACCGGGTGTGCGCCAACAGCATTCCGTCGCGCGGCACGACCTCCCTGCGGTGCGCATAGTACAGGGGCGGCAGTTCGATCTTCTCCTCGCTGATGTACTGCCAGATGTCGAGTTCGGTCCAGTTGGACAGCGGGAACACCCGGATGTGCTCCCCCTTGCGGTGCCTGCCGTTGTAGAGGCTCCACAGCTCCGGGCGTTGGGCCCGCGGATCCCACTGCCCGAACTCGTCGCGGAAGCTGAACACCCGCTCCTTCGCGCGGGCCTTCTCCTCGTCGCGGCGGGCGCCGCCGAAGACGGCGTCGAAACCGTTGTCCCGGATCCCGCGCAGCAGCGCCGTGGTCTGGAGCCGGTTGCGGCTGGCCCGCGGACCCGTCTCCTCGCTGACGCGGCCGGCGTCGATGTCGTCCTGCACGCTGGACACCACCATCCGCAGGTCGAGGTGTTGGACGGTCCGGTCGCGGAATTCGATGACCTCGTCGAAGTTGTGGCCGGTGTCGACGTGCATGACGGCGAACGGGAGAGGTGCCGGCCAGAACGCCTTGGCGGCCACGTGGAGCATGACCACCGAGTCCTTGCCGCCGGAGAACAGCAGAACCGGACGCTCGAACGTGGCGGCCACTTCTCGGAAGATGTGCACGGCTTCGGCTTCGAGTGCGCCGAGGTGGGACAACTCGTACACGGGCGGTGCGGTCATGGGCGACTCCTCGTCGCGAGTGCCTTACCGGTCACTGGTCCATATTTGGACCAGCTCGGTCGAAAATGATTGCACCTCCGAGAATAGAACGTGTTTCAGATTGTGGTCAATGCCCCTGTGTCACCGCGGCCGGCGGCCGCCCACCTCCGCGGTGATCGCGTCCGCGGCCGCAGCGAGAGCCTTGCCCCGCCGCGCGATGTCAGACGGCGCGAGTTCGGCGCCCACATAGAGCGTCAGAACCATGGCCTGATGACCCTCGGCGTCGTATGTCGGCGCGGCGATGAGACTGACGGGGTGCGGCGCGGCGGGGTCCGCATGTTCGGCGTCCAGGTACACCCGCTCCCCCAGGCTGGACACCATCTCGCCGAGCACGTCACGCAACTCCGGCGGCAGGTCGTGCGCGGCGACGCCGGCCATGAGCGTGTGCAGGCGCTGGCCGACCGGAGTGAGCGTCTCCACGAGATACCCGGTCCGGGAGCACTCGTCCACCACCGTGCGCAACCGGTCGCGGTCGAGGCGCACCGGCAGGGTCGGCTCCCGCCGCAACCACGACTGCAGCGCGTCGTCGCCGTCCCACAGCACGTACATCAGGCCGACGGGCGGCGCGAACGGGTACATCTCCCCGACCTTGGCGGCGGCCCGCACACCCGGCGGACTCGTCAGCTCCAGGACGGCGATCCGGTCGCCGACCACCGCCGACGCCGTGCACGTCGTCCGGAATTCCTCACTGAGCACGGCGAGGTGCCTGCGTGCCACCGGCCCGGCCGCGAATCCTTGCTGCGCCGCGCGGCCGGCCGCGATGAGGGCGGGCCCGAGGCCGTACGTCTTCGTGGCGGGATCCCGGACGAGATAGCCGCCGCGGGCCAGTTCCGTGAGAATTCCCAGGCAGGTGGGCTTGCTGATGTCGAGTTGCCGGGCCAGCTCCGACAAACCGAAGCGGTGCTCCTTGCGCGCCACCAGGAAGTCGAGCACCTGCACCACACGCTCGGTGGGCGGCGACCGTCGGCCCTGCGCCCGGTCGGGCGCCTCGTCGTCGTGCCCCATTGACCACTCCTTAGAACACGTTCTATTGTCGGTGCATCAACGTTCTACCACGCAGGTACATATTTGTACCACCCCCATCGTGAGGAGCACGGTGTGCTGACCGACCCATTCGCCGACGCCATGGCCGAGGCCGAGAAACTGATCGAAAGCGCCCCCCACATCCGCACCGAGCAGGATCTGCTGGAGGGCTACCAGTACCTCGCCGGCGGCATTCTCGCCACGACGCACGCGGCCTGGGCCACCGAACGGTCGCACCCGACGTTCATATCGGGCACCGGCCCGTACATGAAGATGGGCCTCGACAACCCCGACACGCTGTACTTCGGCGCGCGGATCAACGACGACGTCGAATACGTGGTCACCGGGCGGCGCGGCACCACGGCGGACCTGAGCTTCCAGGTGCTGAGCGGAAACTACACGGCCGCACACGTTCCCGGCAGCGTCACCGCGTTCGACGACCGGGAGATCGACATCGCCCCCGACGGCTCGTTCGAGGTGCGATTCGGCCCCGACGAGAGCGCAGGCAGGCGCAACTACTTCACCCTCGCGCCGGGTTCGTCGCAACTGGTGGTCCGGGAGGTGTACAGCGACTGGAGCCAGCAGCGCGGCACCATCCGCATCGCCAGGGCGGATACGACGGGCACGGCCCCGGGGCCGCTCACCCGGGAAGCCGTCGAGAAGCGTTACGCCCGTGCCGGCAGAGCCCTGGTCTCCCGGGTGAAGACGTGGCTGCAGTTCCCGGAGTGGTTCTACCTGAACCTGCCGGTGAACACGATGACCGAACCGCGGCTGACGCCGGGCGGCCTCGCCACGCAGTACTCGTCCGTCGGGCACTACGAACTCGCCGACGACGAGGCGATCATCATCACCGTCCCGAAAGCCGATGTGCCCTACCAGGGTTTTCAGCTGGGCAGCATGTGGTACATCTCCCTCGATTACGTCAATCACCAGACCTCGCTGAACGTCGCCCAGTCGCAGGTGGATCCGGACGACCACATCCGTCTCGTCGTCAGCGAGCGCAACCCCGGCGTGGCCAACTGGATCGCCACCGTCGGGCACCTCCGCGGGTACCTGCAGTTCCGCTGGCAACGCGTCTCCCGTGAACTGACCCCGGACGACGGGCCCCGCATCGAGGTCGTGAAGTTCGACGAGATCCATCGGGCGCTGCCGTACTACGACTCCAACAAGATCTCACCCGAGGACTTCGCCGCACGCATCGCCACACGCCAGGCCGCGGTCGCGGACCGGATGCTGGGGTGAGCGCCATGACTACTCCGCAACTCCTGCAGGACAGGGTGGTCGTCATCTCCGGCGTCGGACCGGCCCTGGGCCGCACCCTCGCCGTCCGCTGCGCCGACGCCGGCGCGGACGTGGTGCTGGCCGCCCGCACCGCATCGCGTCTCGACGAGGTGGCCAAGGAGATCATCGCCGTCGGCCGCCGCGCGGTGACCGTCCCGACCGACATCACGGATCAGGCCTCTGCCGAGAATCTGGCGTCCGCGGCCGTCGACGCGTACGGCAAAGTCGACGTGCTGATCAACAACGCGTTCTCGGTTCCGTCGATGAAACCGCTGGCCCGCACGGAATTCGACCACATCCGCAGCAGTTTCGAGCTGACCGTGCTCGGGGCGCTGCGGCTGACCCAGCTGTTCACCCCCGCACTCGCCGACGCGAACGGAGCGGTGGTGAACATCAACTCGATGGTGCTCCGGCACTCCCAGGAACGGTACGGCAGCTACAAGATGGCCAAATCCGCCCTGCTCGCGACGTCGCAGTCGCTCGCCACGGAACTGGGACCGCAGGGAATCCGCGTCAATTCCGTTGCCCCCGGCTACATCTGGGGAGACACGCTGAAGCAGTACTTCACGCACCAGGCCGAGAAGTACGGGACGACCGTCGAGCAGATCTACGAACACACCGCCGCGAACACCGACCTGAAGAGGCTCCCCACCACCGAGGAAGTGGCCGACGCCGTGATCTTCCTGGCCTCACCGCTGGCGAGCGCCGTGACCGGCCAGTGCCTCGACGTCAACTGCGGCGAATTCCATCACTAGCGACGAGAACCGGAGCATCATGAGCGAGCGCACCACCGTCGGCACGGTCGAGGACCTTCACGCCTCGGCCACCCGCCTGACCGGCCTCACCGACTTCGGCGTGGACGACTACACCGAGGCCCTCGGCGTCCTGCTGGACTCCTACCACGTCGACGAGCAACTGACCCCGCTCGGAAGCAAGGTGTCGCGGGTGTTCCTCCGCGGCGCCCTGGTGGCGCGGCTGCTGAGCGAGGCGGCGTGGAAGCAGCACCCCGAGCACGCGGACGTGCGGATCGAGCGGCCGATCTTCGTCACCGGGCTCCCCCGCACGGGAACGACGGCGCTGCACCGGCTGCTCACCGCGGACCCGTCGCATCAGGGCCTGGAGATGTGGCTGACCGAGATGCCCCAGCCCCGGCCGCCGCGCGAGACCTGGGAATCGAATCCCGTGTTCCAGAAGATCGAGGAGGGCTTCAGCCGTCACCACATCGAACGCCCCGAATTCATGGGCGTGCACTACATGTCGGCGAGCGAGGTCGAGGAGTGCTGGCAGCTGCTGCGGCAGACGTTCAAGTCGATCTCCTACGAGTGCCTGGCGTCTCTCCCGACGTACTCCCGCTGGCTGGAAGGCCAGGACTGGACCAACGCCTATCAGCGACACAAGAAGAACCTGCAGCTGATCGGGCTTCCCGACCGGGACCGCCGCTGGGTGCTGAAGAACCCCAGCCACCTGTTCGCGCTCGACGAGTTGCTCGCCGTCTATCCGGACGCCCTGATCATCCAGACCCACCGGCCGCCGCGCACGATCGTCCCGTCGGTGTGCAGCCTGGCGGAACAGGCGACGGAAGGGTGGTCGGAGAAGTTCCGGGGCAGCGTCATCGGTGAGAGCCAGCTCGAGCTGTGGGCCCGGGGGCTCGAGCAGTTCACCGCGGCGCGCACCCGGCACGACCCCGCTCAGTTCATCGACGTCGACTACCACGATTTCGTGGCCGATCCCCTCGGCACCGTCGAAGGGGTCTACACGCACTTCGGGCTCGATCTCAGCTCCTCGGCCCAGTCGGCGATGGAGGCGATGCACGCCGAAAGTCGCAGCGGCGACCGCCGCCCCTCGCACAAGTACACGCTCGAGGAATTCGGACTGACGGCCGAGCAGGTGGACGAGAGATTCGCCAACTATCAGTTCAGCGCGACCAGCTGACGGGATAGTCGAGGATCGACGACGCCGCCCGCGCCGCGATCAGCGGCCTGGGCGACAGCGGCAGGTGGACGACCGGGGACGGCAGCGGTACGGGCTCGGGTTCGGGCTCTGGTTCGGGCTCGGGTTCGGGCTCTGGTTCGGGTTCCCGCATCTTCGTGCCGCTGCCGAGGTCGAGTGCGTCGAGCAGCGGCATCAGTTCGGCGGCGATCCGATCTCCCACGTGCGTGAACGCCGCCTCGCCGAGGCCGACGGGGTCGCTGATGTTCGCGTCGTCGATGGGGCCGTACTCCCTTCGCGCGATGGCGAGTTCGGCGACGGTGCGGGCACCGGTGTCGGTGGCGATCCGGCGGGCCTCGCGAAGCGTGAACGTGCAGTGGCTCGTCCCGAGGAGCAGTTCCATCGAACGGTCCCGGATCTGCTCGGTCATCGCGAGGACGAGGTCGGCGCGTTTGATCATCTCGGGCCGAAGGCGGCGCGCTCGGAATCCGTCGGCGCTCGCGCCGAGGCCTTCGATGACGCGGGCGGCGACGGGTTCGATCGGAAAGCCCACGAGGGCTCGGACGCCGGCGCTCTCCGCGGTGAGGTGCGGCAGGTCGTGGGCAAGCGCGAACGCGTGCGTCAGCCGCTCTGCGATCGGCGAGCGGCAGACGTTCCCGCTGCAGATGAACAGAACGTGCATGAGGGCACCCTAACCAGCGACTTCGCCTTCGCGCGCGGGCAATTCCACTGTCCGAGCGGTCTGTTTCGAACGTTCACCTGCCCGTGGTGAGTCGTTCACCCCTCGGACTCCTCGCGGTCACGTCGAATCACGAACGCCCAGTTCACCGCGGTCGACACCGGAGTGTCGCCGCGTATGCGATCTGCGTCACTTCCCGGGGTGGGCGCCCCGCCGTCGCCGGGGGTTCGGAACCTCCCCGGCACGGGTCGTCTGCCCACAGCAGACAAGTGCCGGTCCGGCGCCGGCGCGGCGGTAGTAATGGAGGCATGACCACAGCCGCACTACCCGACCTGAACTACCGCGACCTGTTGGCGGACAGACTATTTCGTCAGCGCACGATCCTCCTCACCGGCGAGGTGGACGACGCCATGGCCGAGCGGGCCTGCTCCGAACTGGTGCTGCTCGCGGCCGCCGACCCCAAACGCGACATCGTGCTGTACATCAATTCCCCGGGCGGCTCCGTCTTCGCCGGCCTGGCCATCTACGACACGATGAAGCTCGTTCCCAACGACGTGGTGACCGTCGCCATGGGTTTCGCCGCCAGCATGGGCCAGGTACTGCTGTGCTCGGGCACCCACGGCAAACGGATCAGTCTGGCGCACAGCCGCATCATGATGCACCAGCCCTCGGCCGGCATCGGCGGCACCGCCGTCGACATCGCCATCCAGGCCGAGAGCCTCGAACGGATGAAACGACAGTCGCAGGAGATCCTCGCCGCCGAGACGGGGCATCCGGTCGAGCAGATCGCCGAGGACAGCGACCGGGACCGGTGGTTCACCGCCGACGAAGCCCGCGACTACGGGATCGTCGACCGCGTCGTGTCCTCGTTCGCCGAGATCGCCCCGCACACCACCGCCCCGAGAATTGGATTGTGAAGCCATGTCCCAATACACCATTCCCCACGTCATCGAGCGCACCCCGGCAGGCGAGCGGTCGTTCGACATCTTCAGCCGACTGCTGAACGAGCGGATCGTCTTCCTGGGCACCGAGATCGACGACGGAGTCGCCAATGTCGTGATGGCACAGCTACTCCACCTCCAGGCGGACAGTTCCGATCAGGAGATCGGTCTGTACATCAATTCGCCCGGCGGCTCCACGACCGCGATGCTCGCGATCTACGACACGATGCAGTTCCTCCGACCGACCATCGCCACGTACTGCATGGGTCAGGCCGCGTCCGCCGCCGCCGTGCTCCTGGCGGCCGGAACCAAGGGACACCGCCACGTCCTGGCCCATTCCCGGACGCTGCTGCACCAGCCGTCGACACAGGGCAACGGCACGATCTCCGACCTGGCGCTCCAGGCCGCGGAAATCATGCGGGTCCGTTCGCAGACCGAGGCGATCCTGAGCAAACACACCGGTCAGACCGTCGAACGCCTGCGGCGGGACACCGACCGGGACCGCATCTTCACAGCCGAGGAGGCCATCGAGTACGGCCTGGCCGACACGCTCGTCGCGGCCTGACAGAGGACGCTACGCGGCGAGCAGCGTGGGCACCTGCCGGTTCACGCTCCTGGTCGCCGGGTTCCGGTTCGCCGCGCCGAGCCGGCGCCCGGACCGGAACAGCAGGTGTTCCACCGGCAGACCGAGCGCGCCGCACACCGCGCGCAGCATTTCCGACGACGGCTCCTTCTTCCCGCGTTCGATCTCGGAGAGGTACTGCTTCGACATGCCGACGGCGGCGGCGACGTCCTCGAGGCTCCGATCCTGGTCCCGGCGGGCCTCGCGGAGCACTCGCCCGTACAGCTCACGCACCAGCGGCTCCTCCCGTGATTGCTCGGGAGCGGCTGTCACCAGCGTCAGTCTGCGCTGAGCTTCCATACCGTCGGAGTCTTCCAGACGACGCACCCGGACGGAGCGGCGTTCACCGACAGCGGACAGCCGATCAGTACCGCCCGGCGACGGGGCGCGGACGGACCGATCGGCGTCACGACTCATCGAGCAGGTGGTTGCCGAGTAGTTCGTCGACGCGCTCGGCCGCCTCGTCCGGAATCCAATGGCTCACGCCGCGGAACACCTCGTAGGTGTACGGGCCGTCGACGAAGCGTGCGGTCAGCTCGGGACCTACCGGCCCGATCGCCGTGTCGCCGTCGCTCCACACGAAGAGCGTGGGCACCCGGACCTTCCGGGAGGCCGAACGGGGTGCGGTGAACGGCATGGCCCGATACCAGTTCAGGGCGCCCCGGGCCCGCGTCCGGTCGCGCATGGGCTCCAGGTCGCGCTTCGCCCCGTCCGCAGACTGGCCGCTGGCGAGCAGTGCCCGGTAGCCGTAACCGTCCGGGGTGATCAGCCGCTCCGGAATCCACGGCAGCTGGAACGCGAACATGTACCAGGACTTCAGGATCTGGCGACTGGTGAGCATCGCCCGCACGAACGCCGCCGGATGCGGCACCGACAGCGCCGTGAGCGTGCGAACCCGGTCGGGCCGTTCCGCCGCGATACCCCAGGCCACCGCCGCGCCCCAGTCGTGCCCGACGACATGCGCCGGCCCGAGGCCCGCCTGGTCGATGAGCGCGACGACGTCCGCGACCAGTTCCGCGGTGCGGTACGCCCAGCGGGCGCGGGGCCGGGCCCCGGCCGAATAGCCGCGCTGGTCCGGCGCGAGGGTGCGAAATCCCCGCCGGTGCAGCAGCGGCGCCAGTTCGTCCCACGACCGCGAGTCCTGCGGAAATCCATGTAACAGCACCACCGGCGTGCCGTCGATCGGACCCTCGTCGCGAACGTCGAACACGAGCCCGTCCCGGGTGAACGTGCCGATCCGTTCCGTGCCGCTCATCGGACGGCCGGCTCACGCTCGCTGTGGTCTGCGGCCGACGCTCCGGCGCGGAGGAACCGTCCTGTCTTGGTGGCGCCGAACCCGCCGGTGAACTCCCCGTCGCGGTAGACGAGCCTGCCGTTGATCACCGTCGCGACCGCCGCGCCGTCACTGCGGTTCACCATCCGGCGCAGACCGCCGTACTCGGGGACCTCGGCCTCGAACAATCCGTCCACCGTCGCGTCGAGACCCGCCGGATCGATGACGACGAGGTCGGCGCGGTCCCCTTCGCGCAGGTGGCCGGCATCGATGCCGTACCAGTCGGCCAGCTCGCCCGTCAGCCGGTGGACGGCACGCTCGACGGACAGGAACGGTTTGCGGTCGGATTGCGCGTCCTTGACCTTCTTCAGCAACCGGATCGGATAGTTGTAGAACGCCATGTTGCGCAGGTGCGCACCTGCGTCGCCGAATCCCATCTGTACGCCGGAACTGGCCGCGAGCTTCTTCGCGAACTTGGGACGATGGTTGGCGATGGTGGTCCGCCACCGCAGATCGGTGCCGTACTTCACGACGAGATCGAGATACGCGTCGACCGGGTGGACGCCACGCAGGTCGCCCACCGCGCCGAACGTCTTGCCGATCAGCGCCTCGTCGGGGCACCCGACGATCACCGCGTCGTAGAAATTGCGGTGCCAGATGCGGGGGCTGAACTTGTTGTCGTAGTCCTTGCGGAACCGGCGTCGGTAGGACTCGTCCTGCAGCAGGGCGTTTCGCTCCACCTGGTCCTTGAGATGCAGTGCCGCCGCGCCGGCGCCGAACTCCTCGAACACCACGAGGTCGATGCCGTCCGCGTAGACGGTGAACGGCACCGGAAGGTGCTGCCACTTGAAGTCGGTCTTGGCGATGCGGTTCAGCAGGGGCGCCGCGGCGAGCATGAAGTACACGATCGGCGGGTAGGCCTTCGAGTCCGCGGCCGACAGCAGCGACGTCTTGAGGGGCTTGCGTCGTCCCAGACCCGAACTCTCCGCGAAGAATCCCGCGATGTTGGGGTGCAGGTTGATCGTCGGCGCGCTCTGCAGGATCTTGCCTCGCTCGCGCAGGATGCGGTTGAGGAAGCGGAACTCCTTCCACCGCGCATACGTGGACGGCAATGAGCGCGAACGGTATTCGTCGCCGTCGATCTTGTCGAGCGCATTTGTCATCGAGGACAGGCCGAGGAAGCCGGCGTCCACGGCCTCGGTGAGCATCGCGCCCATCCGCTCGAGTTCGCGGGCGCTCGGCTTGGTCCGCTTGTCGGTGCCCCGGCCGAGGCCGAGCACGTGGGTGCGGATGTCGGAGTGCCCGATGAAACCGGCGATATTGGGGCCGAGCGGCAGCGATTCGAGTGCCTCGACGTACTCCGCCGGGCTCTGCCAGATCTTGTTCTCGTCCAGGATCCTGAGCACGGAGTCGTGTGGCACGGCCTCGACCCGGCTGAACAGGTCGGCGCATTCACGCGGCGTCGAGTACACGGTGGACAGGGAGCAGTTTCCGAGGACGACGGTGGTCACGCCGTGTCGCACCGATTCCGGTAGTCCGGGGCTGACGAGCACCTCCGCGTCGTAGTGGGTGTGCACGTCCACGAACCCGGGGACTACCCATTTGCCTGCCGCATCGATGATCTCGGTGTCGGGCCCGACGGGCAGCGGACGGATCGATGCGCGGACGACGACACCGTCGCGGATGCCGAGATTGCGCCGCCGGGGCGCGGATCCGGTCCCGTCGAACCACAGCCCACCATTGACGACGACATCGAAATCCGACATTGTTGCGCTCCTCACACTCGGTATGTGTAACCCGAGGTTACGTATCCCGTTGAGTAAAAGTCAATGGACGGCTAGAGCGTTCCTCAATAGAGTGCAGGGGTGGCCGCCGCACCCCGCTCTCCCGAAGATCGGCGCGCGCAGATCCTCGACGTGGCCGTCCGGCTTCTCGAGACGGTGCCGTTCGACGACCTGTCGATGGACCAGGTGGCGGCCGAGGCGGGCGTCTCCCCGCCCCTGCTGTTCCACTACTTCAAGAACAAGCAGGGTTTTCGCAACGCCGTCCTCGAGACCTCGGCCTCCGAATTGCAACGCCGGATGACACCCGACGCGACGCTCCCCGTGTCCGGGCAGCTCCGAGCCGGCGTCGAAACGTTCGCGGACGCGGTGATCGAGCACCCCACCATCTACCTGGCGGTCATGCGGATGGCCGGTAGTGGCGACGAGCGGATGCGGCAGATCTACCGCGGCATGCGGCGCACGTTCACCCGCTGGATAGGCGCGTCGCTGGCCGAGTTCGGGGTGCCGACGACACCCGCGCTCGAGGCCGCGATCTCGGGCTGGCAGGCGTTCATGGAGGAGATCGTGCTGTCGTGGCTCGACGAGCCGACCATGGACCGCACGGACATGATCGATCTCTGCGAACGCGCTTTCTATCACCTGCTTCCGGCAGCAGGCGTCGACGTCGACGCACTGGACGTGACACGCTGATCCGGATCACACCCGGACAGCAACCCCGGGCTCGCCTCCCACGCCTTCGCGGCCGGGTTGGTCGACGCGTGCCAGGTGTTCGTCGCTCCCGTCGTCGTGAGAGGCGGCACCCGGTCTCTCCCGGAGCGCGTCCGGTGCAGGCTGGAACTGCTGGACGAGCGCCGTTTCGGCAGAGGGTCTACCGGACGTCATTGGCCGGCGCGCTGCGCCTCCAGGAATTTCCGTCCCGGCGTCGGGTCGACGCCGAAGCGCTCGGCGTAGCGCTCGTGAAGTTCCTCCCACCGGTCCCACGACCCGTGCGCCTCCGCCTCGGAGAGGTACCCGCCTGCGAGATGAGGCTCGAGCCGCGCGAAGTAGGTCTCCCAGCCGGCCGCGGTCTGCGCTGCGATCGCACGGTCGCCGAAGACATGGATGAAGATCAGCCGGCATCCGTCGCCCTCAGCGGTCAGATCGAAGCTGTACCGCTCACCGCCGAAGGTCCACGCCAGCCGATGGGGTTCATCGACCTCGGTCACCTCGCCGGTCGCGCCGTAGGCCTCGAAGGTCTCCCCTGTCGCCGGTGTCCACTCGGCGGCGGCGGGAAACCAGCGCTCGAGCTCTGCCGGCACGCTGACCGCCCGCCACACGCGTTCGATCGAGTGGGCGAGCGTGCGCTCGAAGCGCAGCGCCGGGCGGCCGTCGATCGTCTCCAGGGTTCCGTCGGTCATGGGTTCTCCTCCAGGTGTCGTTCGAGGGCGTCGAGGCGCCTCGACCAGTACGCGCGGTACGGCTCCAGCCACTGGTCGACCTCGGCGAGGGGTTCTGGGCGCAGCGCGTACAGACGTTGCTTGCCGTCCACGCGCACCACGACGAGCCCGGCCTCGCGCAGTACCTTGAGGTGCTTGGACACGCCGGGCTGACTGAGCGCGATGCGCTCCACCAGTTCTCCGGCGGGCCGCTCACCCTCACGCAGCAGGTCGAGAATCTGTCTGCGGTGCGGCTCGGCCAGGGCGGCGTAGGCGCTCATAGCCTCATATTGCCAGACGGAAATATGAGTGGCAACCGTCACCGAGGTCGTCACGGCAACCCCGGCTTCCTCCGGGCGGCGGGCGGGGCCCCGACTTGACACACCTCATGTGACACACAACACTTGCCCACACCGACCGAGCGAGTGATCGGTCGGCCGCTCGAATTCGGACATCCCGTTCGGACCGAGCCGGAGAAAGGACATGCGGTGTCGTCGACGTTCATCAACGACGGAATCCAGGAGCCACCCGTGGCGACCACGCTCGACGCGTGGCAGGCGCGCGTGCAGGCGTATCCCGATCACCCGGCCGTGGCCTATTTCGATGGTGTCCTCACTGCCCGTGAGGTCGACGACCTGTCGGACGCCGTCGCCGTCGCGCTGAGCGAGTGGGGCGTCGGGCGCGGTGACCGGGTGGGCATCTACCTGCAGAATGTGCCGCAGTACGTCCTCGCTCTGCTGGCGCTGTGGAAGGTCTGCGCAGCAGCGCTGGTGCTCAATCCGATGTACCGCGGAAACGAACTCCGCCGCCTCGTCGACGATGCGGAGCCGATCGGCATCCTCTGCGAAGACGTGAGCGCCGCGGCCACGGCGGAGACCCTGCGAGGCAGCAGCGTGCGATTCTCGATCAGCACCAGCGCCCTCGATTTCCAGACCCGCAACGATCCGCGGGTGTTCGAGTCCACCACGCGCGCCACGCCGGCGGCCGACGGCGACCTCGTCGAACTCCTCGCGCGCTTTCGCGGCAGGCGGCCTCCCCTGGTCGAACTCGGCGGGGACGACCTCGCGCTGCTCACCTACACCTCCGGGACCACCGGCCCACCGAAGGGCGCGCTCAACTCCCACGCGAACGTGCTGGCCACCGCACTCGACTTCGGTGAGTGCGCCGGCGTCGTCGACGGGGACGTCGTGTTCGCCGTCGCTCCCCTGTTCCACATCACCGGCGCCGTGCTCAATGCGGGTGTCGCCCTCGTCCGGGACTGCCTGCTCGTCTTCGCGAACAGGTTCAACGCGGCCGTCGCACTGGAGACGCTCGTGGAGCACCGGGTGACCTACACGATCGGCTCGATCACCGTGTTCAACGCGCTGTCCGAGGTTCCGGGCGTGAGCGCGGACCACTTCGCCTCGGTCAAGACCCTCTACTCGGGCGGCGCGCCCATCCCGCCTGCCACCGTGGAGAAGTTCGAAGCCCGATTCGGCAAGTACATCCACAACGCGTACGGGATGACCGAGACGACGGCCGGAGTGATTGCGGTGCCACCCGGCCTGCGGGCGCCGGTCGACCCGTCGAGTGGCTCACTGTCCATCGGTCTCCCGCTGCCCCGGGTGGACATCCGCGCCGTCGACCCGAATGGTGACCCTGTTCCGCCCCACACCGCGGGCGAACTGGAAATCGCCGGACCGCAGGTTGTTTCGGGCTACTGGCGCAACCCGGACGCCTCCCGGGACACACTGCCCGGCGGACGGTTGCGCACCGGGGACGTCGCGATCATCGACGAGGCGGGGTGGGTGTACCTCGTCGACCGGCTCAAGGATCAGATCAACGTGTCCGGGTACAAGGTGTGGCCCCGTGAGGTCGAGGACACCCTCTACGAACACCCGGCCGTGCACGAGGCCGCCGTCGTCGGGCAACCCGACGACTACCAGGGCGAATCGGTGGTGGCCTACGTCTCGCTCCGCAAGGGCGCGACCGCCACCGAGGACGAACTCGTCGCGTTCGCCCGCGACCGGCTCGCCGCGTACAAGCGGCCGCGGCTGGTGCACATCATCACCGACCTCCCGAAAACCCAGACAGGCAAGATCCGTCGCAGCGACCTGCGTTGACGGCTCCTCCCCTCGACATCTCGACTCCGCGACCCCGACGAAAGTGACTGCACGTGAACGTCGACCTCACTCGCCAGGCGCAGCCTGACACCCATTCCGGCACCACCCTCGCCTCCCGCAAGAAATCGCTCCTCGCCAGCTCCGTCGGCAACGTCCTCGAGTGGTACGAGTGGAGCGCGTACGCGGTGTTCGCCCCGTTCATCGCGGCGGCGATGTTCAGCAACTCGGACCCGGTCTCGGCCCTGCTGTCCACGCTCGCCGTGTTCGCGGTCGGGTTCCTGATGCGCCCGCTCGGCGGGATCATCTTCGGCCGGATCGCCGACAAGCGCGGACGCAAGTTCGTCCTCGTCACGACCATGCTGATGATGGCCACCGGCAGCCTGATCATCGGGGTGATGCCCACCTACTCGACGATCGGCGCGTGGGCGTCGCTGATCCTGCTCACCGCGCGCGTCATGCAGGGCTTCGCGCACGGCGGCGAGTCCGCGACCGCGTATTCCTACGTCGGTGAGATCGCACCTCCGCACCGGCGCGGCATGTGGGGCAGCGTCGCGTTCATCGCGATCTTCGGCGGTTCGGTGCTGGCCTACACCGTCGGCGGCGTCGTCACCTCCTCCCTGTCCGACACCGCTGTCGGTCAATGGGGTTGGCGTATCCCCTTCCTCATCGGCGCGCTCCTGGCACTGTTCGCCCTGTACCTGCGCCGCAGCATGGACGAGAGCGACGTCTTCGATGCTGCGCAGAAGGATGACGATCAGCCGAGCATCCCCCGCCGCACCGTCGTCCGGGCGATCCTCCTGATGATCGGGATGACCTCGGGCATCACGGCCGCGCACTACACGTGGACGTCGTACATCTCCACGTACGCGATCACGCAGCAGGGCATGAATCCCGACACCGCGTACTGGATGCTGGTGATCGCTCAGCTGATCGCTCTGGTCTCGCTGCCGTTCCTCGGGTTGCTCTCCGACAAGATCGGCCGACGGCCCATGCTGGGGGCCTTCGCGGTTCTGATGTTCGTCCTGCAGTTGCCGCTGACGATGATGATCACGTCCGACGGGTGGACCCTGCTCGTCGCCACCACCGCCGCCCTGCTGATCGTCGCGGTCCCGGCGTCGATTCTGTCCTCCACGCTGTCGGAGAGCTTCCCGACGCGACTACGCACCCAGGCGATCGGATTCGCGTACTCGTTCTCCGTAGCGGTGTTCGGTGGCACCGCCCCGTACCTGAACCAGCTTCTCCTCGGACTCGACCTCGGCTGGGTGTTCGGCGTCTACATCATGGTGCTGGCCGTCCTCACCGGCGTCGCGTGCCTGTTCATGAAGGAGACCAAGGGCATTCGCCTCGAAGACGTGTGACCACGCGAAAGAGAACCGGCAGGTGCATCACCTGCCGGTTCTCACCCGAGCGAGTGACGGGATTCGAACCCGTGTGAACGGCTTTGCAGGCCGGTACCTCAACCACTCAGTCACACCCGCATCGATGATTACTGTGCCCGGCCGGTGCCCCGGGCGCGAGGGTTGCGCTCACGGTGATTCTGAAACCGACACGCCGGGGCGGGAACAAACCACGTGCCCTCGTTGCTGTGTTGCTTCGTGACCGACACCGAAGAACGCGCCGCCCCGACCGCCGACCGGACAACCACCCGTCCCAGCCTTCGGGTGATCCTGGTACTCGGCGCAATGGTGGCCCTCGGCCCCTTCACCATCGACATGTACCTGCCCGCGCTTCCGGACATCGGAACCGACCTCGGCGCGTCCTCGTCCGCGGTCCAGCTGACCATCACCGGCACCCTGCTCGGCCTCGCGCTGGGGCAGTTGATCGTCGGACCGCTCGCGGACAGCCTCGGGCGCAGGCGTCCCCTGATCGCCGGTATCGGTGTCCACGTCGTCGCGTCCGTGCTCGCGGTCTTCGCGCCGACCGTGGCCGTGCTGGGTGTGCTCCGCGTCTTCCAGGGCATAGGGGCCGCCGCCGCAGCGGTGGTCGCGCTCGCCGTCGTCCGCGACCTTTTCTCGGGGAACACCGTGGCCGTCGTGATGTCGCGACTGATGCTCGTGCTCGGGGTCGCACCCGTTCTCGCCCCGAGTATCGGTGGGGCGCTCCTCATCGCCGTCGACTGGCGCGGGATCTTCGTCGTCCTCGCCGTGATCGGCATGCTGACGGCGTTGATCGGTGTGTGGGGTCTGACGGAGACGCTGCCGCCGGAGCGGCGGCGCAAGAGCAATCTGCGCGCCGTGCTGGGCACCTACAAGAGCCTGCTGGGCGACCGCGCGTTCATGGTGCTCGCCCTCGTGTCGAGTGTGGCGATGGGATCGTTGTTCTCGTACGTCTCCGGTGCGTCGTTCGTGTTCCAGGACCAGTACGGCCTGGACGAGCAGCAGTTCGCGCTGCTGTTCAGCTCCGGCGCGATCGCTCTGATCGGCGCCTCGCAACTCAACGTCCGCGCCCTCGCACGGTGGTCACCGCTGCAGATCACGGTGTCGGCCCTCGCCTTCGCGACGGTGGCCGGGCTGGCGCTGGTCACCACCGCCCACTTCGAGTTCGGCGGGCTCGTCGGGTTCGTCGTTCCGCTGTGGTTCCTCCTCGCCGGTGTCGGCTTCGTCCTGCCGAACGCCCCGGCACTGGCTCTCGGCCGGCACGGGGAGGCGGCCGGTACGGCGGCCGCGCTGCTCGGCGCCCTGCAGTTCGGTGTCGGCGCGCTGATCGCTCCCCTGGTCGGCGTGCTCGGCAACACCGGCGTCGCACTCGCGGTCACGATGACTGCGTGCGCGGGACTCGGACTCGTGGCGTTGGCGGCCGCCGCGAAGGCGGAAGCGCACTGACGACACGTTCGGCAGATTTTCGCGGCCCATCACCCGTCATGGGATGATCGACGCATGCCACCACCGTCACCACTTCATCTCGACCCCATCGAAGAGGCCCACCGGCAGTGGACGAAGCACGGCTGGGGTGATGTCGCCGACGGCATGGCCGCGGTGACCTCGGTGATGCGGGCACAGCAGATCATGATGGCCCGGGTGGAAGAGGTGCTCAAGCCGTCGGGGCTCACGTTCGCCCGGTACGAATTGCTGACGCTGCTGACGTTCACGCGTACGGGTGCGCTCCCGATGGCGAAGGCCAGCGCGCGCCTTCAGGTTCACCCGACCAGCGTGACGAACGCCGTCGACCGGCTCGAGACGGCGAATCTCGTGCGACGTGTCCCGCATCCGAGCGATCGCCGCGCGACCCTGATCGAAATCACCGACGCGGGAAGGAAACTGGCCGTCGAGTCCACCGAGCGACTCAACGCCCAGGTGTTCTCGCGCCCCGGGGTGTCCGGCGACAAGCTGGAACAACTGGTCACGATCCTCGCCGAACTGCGCCGCGAGGCAGGCGATTTCGACACCGGAGACGCCCCCACCAAGTGGTGAGACGACTGTCGCCCCGCACCGGATCCCGGTGCGGGGCGACAGTCGTTTTCAGGGTTTCTAGCGGTGTTTGAACACGGGCGCACGCTTCTCGACGAACGCTGCCATGCCTTCCTTCTGATCCTCGGTGGCGAACGTCGAATGGAACACCCGACGCTCGAACCGGACGCCCTCGGTGAGGGTGGTCTCGAACGAGCGGTTGACGGCTTCCTTCGCCATCATCGCGACCGGAAGCGACATCTCGGCGATGGTGGTCGCCGTCTGCAGCGCCTCGTCGAGCAGCTCCGCGGCAGGGACGATCCGCGACACCAGCCCGGCACGTTCGGCCTCCTCGGCGTCCATGTTCCGGCCGGTCAGGCACAGTTCCATAGCCTTGGCCTTACCCACCGCGCGGGTCAGCCGCTGCGAACCGCCGATGCCCGGGATGACACCGAGCTTGATCTCCGGCTGACCGAACTTCGCGGTGTCGGCGGCGATCAGGATGTCGCAGAGCATCGCCAGTTCGCATCCGCCGCCGAGTGCGTAACCGGCGACGGCAGCGATCGTCGGCTTGCGGGCCGCGGCGAGGCGATCCCACGCGGCGAAGAAGTCGTCCAGGTAGACGTCCATGTACGACTTGGGCTGCATCTCCTTGATGTCGGCGCCCGCCGCGAATGCCCGATCGGAACCGGTGATCAGAATGGCACCGATCTCCGAATCCTTCTCCAACTCCTCCACCGCCGACACGACCTCGCGCATCAGCTCGGAGTTCAGTGCGTTGAGCGCTTTCGGACGGTTGAGGGTGATGATCCCCACCCGGCCCTTGCGTTCGAGCAGGATGGTCTCGAAGTCGGTCACTGGTCTCCCTTGGTAGAACGGTCGCGGATGTCGTTGATGATGGCCGAGAAGTCCTGGCCACCACCACCGGCGGCGTGGAACCGGCTGTACAGCTCGGCGGCCCGCAGCCCGAGGTCGGCCTCGACGCCGTTGGTCTTCAGCGCGTTCGCGGCGAGACCGAGGTCCTTGTCCATCAGCGCGGCCGCGAAGCCCGGCTGGTAGTCGTTGTTGGCCGGGCTCGTCGGAACCGGTCCGGGCACAGGACAGTTGGTGGTGAGCGCCCAGCACTGACCCGACGCGTTGGACGCGACGTCGAACAGGGCCTGGTTGCTCAGACCCAGCTTCTCGCCGAGGACGAACGCCTCACTGATGGCGATCATCGACACGCCCAGAATCATGTTGTTGCAGATCTTCGCGGCCTGACCGTTGCCCGGATCTCCGCAGTGGACGACCTTCTTGCCCATCACGTCCAGCAGCGGCTTCGCGGACTCGAAGTCGTCCGCCGTGCCGCCGACCATGAACGCGAGCGTTCCCGCGGTGGCGCCGACGACGCCGCCGGAGACGGGTGCGTCCACCGAACGGTGGCCCGCCTCGACCGCCTCGTCGTGCGCCGCCCGGGCGTCCGCGACGTCGATGGTGGACGAATCGATGAACAGGGTGCCCGGCTTCGCGGCGGGCAGGATCTCCGCGTAGAGCCCGAGAACGTGCTTGCCGCTCGGCAGCATCGTGATCACGACGTCCACCTCGCGCACGGCCTCGACGGCCGAATCAGCGACGGTGACACCGTCTTTCACTGCCTGTTCGAGTGCGGCGGGCGCGAGGTCGAAGCCGACCACCGTGTGCCCCGCCTTGACGAGGTTGGCCGCCATGGGACCACCCATGTGACCGAGTCCCAGAAATCCGACGGTAGTGCTCATAGCAGTCCCTCCTGGACGCGTGTGGCTGGTGGTCAGTGCTGGCGCTGCGGGGCCGTCAGGCCGAGTTCGAGGTCGCCGAGTGGGGCGAAGAACGCGTCGACCCGCGCCGGGTCGACCTCCTCGATCGTGGCGGGCGACCACTGCGGGTTGCGGTCCTTGTCCACGACCTGCGCCCGGATGCCCTCGACGAGGTCGGGCGAGCTCAGGCAGGCGACGGACACCCGGAACTCGTCATTGAGTACTTCCTCGAGGCTGCCGGCCTGCCGTGCGCGGCGCAGCGATGTCAGGGTGACCGCGCACGCGGTCGGCGACTTCGCCCGCACCTGCTCGGCCGCCTTCGCAGCTTCCGGCACCCCACTGGCCTGCAGCCGGGCGACGATGTCGGCGACACTGTTCGCCGAGTACGCGGCGTCGATCCAGCCCTGCTGGCCCAGCAACTCCGAGACCGGTGCCGGTTCGGTGAACTGTGCGAGCGCCTCCTGAACCGACGCGGTCGACAACGCGTCGAGGAACTGCTCGATCTTCTCCGACGGGATGAAGTGGTCGGCGAACCCGCACGCGATCGCGTCGCCGGCACTGAGCCGGGCGGTCGTCAGGGCGATATGGGTGCCCAACTCGCCCGGGGTGCGGGCGAGCAGGTAGGTGCCCCCGACATCGGGGACGAAACCGATCCCGGTCTCGGGCATCCCGATCATCGACCGCTCGGTGACGATCCGCACGCTGCCGTGCGCCGACACCCCGACCCCGCCGCCCATCACGATGCCGTCCATGATCGCCACATACGGTTTGCCGTAGCCCGCGATGGCCGCGTTGAGGATGTACTCCTCGCGCCAGAACTCCCGCGAACCGGTGCCCCCGTCCTTGGCGTCGTGGTAGATCGACACGATGTCGCCACCGGCGCACAGGCCACGCTCCCCGGCACCGGTGATCACCACCGCCCGCACCTCGTCGTCGCCGGACCACTCGGCCAAGGCCGCCGCGATCTGCCGGACCATGCCGTGATTGAGGGCGTTGATCGCCTTGGGCCGATTGAGCACGATGCGGCCCAGACCGTCCCGCTTCTCGACAATTACCTCAGATTCAGAATTCACGTAGGTCACCCTGCCGTTCCACTATTTCCGACGACGCTGCGGGCGATGACCACCCGCATGATCTCGTTGCTGCCTTCGAGGATCTGGTGGACGCGCAGGTCCCGGACGATCTTCTCGATTCCGTACTCGGCAAGATAGCCGTAACCGCCGTGCAGTTGCAGCGCCTTGTTGGCCACCTCGAAACCGGTGTCGGTGGCGAAGCGTTTGGCCATCGCACACAGTTCGACGACATCGGGAGCACCGTCCTCGAGCGCGGCCGCCGCCCGCCACAGCAGGGTGCGGGCCGCCTCCAGTTCGGTGCGCATGTCGGCGAGCTGAAACTGCAGCGCCTGCGAGTCGATCAGCGGCGAACCGAACGCCTTCCGGTCCGTCAGGTAGGCGACGGCCCGCTCCAACGCGGTCTGCGCGCCGCCCACCGAGCACGCCGCGATGTTGAGCCGGCCACCGTTGAGGCCGGCCATCGCGATCCGGAAGCCACCGCCCTCGGAACCGAGCAGATTCGCCGCCGGCACCCGCACGTCCTCGAAGATCACCTGACGGGTGGGCTGAGCGTTCCAGCCCATCTTCACCTCGTTCGGCCCGAACGACAGACCCGGCGACCCCTTCGGGACGATGAACGCCGAAATCCCCCGCGGCCCGCCCTCCCCGGTGCGGGCCATCACCACGTACACATCCGAGGTGCCCGCACCGGAGATGAACTGCTTGACCCCGTTCAACACGTAGTCGTCGCCGTCACGGACCGCCCGGGTACTCAGCGCCGCCGCATCCGAACCGGCACCCGGCTCGGTCAGGCAGTAACTGCCCAGCTGATCCATCGAACACAACCCCGGCACCCACGCACGGCGCTGCTCGTCGGTGCCGAACCTGTCGATCATCCACGTGACCATGTTGTGGATGGAAATGTAGGCAGCGATCGACGGGCACCCCTTCGCGAGCTGCTCGAAGATGCGAGCGGCATCGACACGAGTGAGCTCGGACCCACCCACGTCCTCGCGGATGTAGATCCCACCCATCCCCAACGACGCCGCCTTACGCAGGACATCCACAGGGAAATGCTTGGCCTGATCCCATTCCACGGCGTGCGGCGCGAGATACTCGGCCGCGAAATCGCGGGCAGTGTCGCTGATCGCCCGCTCGTCATCGGTCAAGGTGAACATGGAGGTCCGTTCAGTTCATGGTGGGGATGACGAAGTGGTTGGTCTCTTCCTTCTTGCCTGAGGGCCAACGCTGCGTCACGGTCTTGGTCTTGGTGTAGAAACGGAACGAGTCGGGACCGTGCTGATTCAGGTCGCCGAAGCCGGAGCGCTTCCAGCCGCCGAACGTGTGGTACGCGATCGGCACGGGGATCGGGACGTTGACGCCGACCATGCCGACGTTCACGCGGTTGGTGAAGTCGCGGGCGGTGTCGCCGTCGCGGGTGAAGATCGCGACGCCGTTGCCGTACTCGTGCTCGGTGGGCAGGCGGAGTGCTTCCTCGTAGTCCGCGGCACGGGCGACGAGCAGGACGGGTCCGAAGATCTCTTCCTTGTAGACCCGCATGTCGGTGGTGACCTTGTCGAACAGGGTCGCGCCGGCGAAGAAGCCGTTCTCGTGGCCCTCGAGGGTGAAACCGCGGCCGTCGATCACGGCCTCCGCCCCCTCGTCGATGCCGATCTGGATGTAGCTGTTCACCCGCTCGAGGGCGTCCTTGCTGACGAGCGGACCGAAGTCGGCGGACTCGTCGTCGCTGCGGCCGATCGTGAGCTTGGCGACCCGTTCGGTCAGCTTGGCGACCAGCGCATCCGCCGTCTCCTCGCCCACCGGGACCGCGACGGAAATGGCCATGCACCGCTCGCCCGCGGAGCCGTAACCAGCGCCGATGAGGGCGTCTGCCACCTCGTCGAGGTCGGCGTCGGGCATGATGATCGCGTGGTTCTTCGCGCCGCCGAAGCACTGGGCACGCTTGCCGTGGGCCGCGGCGGTCTCGTAGATGTACTGCGCGATCGGCGTGGAGCCGACGAAGCCGACAGCCTTGACGCGGTCGTCGGTGAGCAGGACGTCCACCACTTCCTTGTCACCGTTGACCACGTTGAACACGCCTGCGGGCAGACCTGCTTCGAGGAACAGCTCGGCCAGACGCAGCGGCACCGACGGGTCGCGCTCGGACGGCTTGAGGATGAACGCGTTGCCGGCGGCCAGCGCGGGACCGGCCTTCCACAGCGGGATCATGGCCGGGAAGTTGAAGGGCGTGATGCCCGCGACGACACCGAGCGGCTGACGCATCGAGTACACGTCGATGCCGGTTCCGGCGGATTCCGTGTACTCACCCTTGAGAAGGTGCGGGGCGCCGAGTGCGAACTCGATGACCTCGAGGCCGCGCTGGATGTCGCCCTTCGCGTCGGGGATCGTCTTGCCGTGCTCGGACGACAGGAGGCGCGCCAGTGAATCCATCTCCTCCTGCGCGAGCTGGAGGAACTTCATCAGGACGCGGGCCCGCTTCTGCGGGTTGAACAGCGCCCATTCCCGCTGAGCATCCACCGCGTTCGCGATGATCGCCTCGGTCTCGGCCTTGTCGGCGAGAGGCACACGCGCCTGCACCTCACCGGTGTTGGGGTCGTAGACGTCGCCGAACTTGTTGGAGGCACCGGGGACGCGCTTGCCGCCGACGAAGTGGGATAGCTCTTGAACCATTGTGCGAACCCGTTTCTTGCTCGATGATGAGGGAGTTCCGAATATGTAGCCCATCCTATAGTTGGATGTCCATGTATGTCCAGACCATACGATCGGATCATGCAGAGTCACTCTCCCGAGGAGCTGAACTTCGTCCGCATCCTCCGGACCAACCCGTGCATCACCACCATCCTGGACCGCGCACCCCAACTCGGCCTCTCGGAGTGGTACCTCACCGCAGGCGCCGTGTTCCAGACGGTCTGGAACCACCTCGACGGCCGCGACCCGCAGTCGGGAATCAACGACTACGACCTCTTCTACTTCGACGACAGCGACACCAGCTACGAGGCCGAAGACGACGTCATCCGCAAGGCCGGCGCACTGTTCGACGACCTCGACGTGCGTGTCGAGGTCAGAAACGAAGCACGGGTGCATCTTTGGTACGAAGACCACTTCGGCGTGCCCTCGACACCCTTCACCGACTGCAAGGACGCCATCGATCACTTCGCCTCCACCACCTGCTGCTACGGCATCCGGAGAACACCCAGCGGAGACGACGAGATCTACGCTCCCCACGGATTCGCCGACCTCTTCGACATGATCCTGCGCCCGAACCCCGTCCTCGCCCCGCGGGAGGTGTACGAATCCAAAGCCGCCCGGTGGCAGAGGGAATGGCCTCGCCTGACGGTGGTGCCGTGGCCGGAGTGAGCAGTCAGTGCTTCCGCACGACGTGCTCGGGCTCTCCCGGTTTCCAGATGGTGATGTCCATGTGACCGTCGCCGACCTCCACTGCCGAGCCGCCGGTCAGGTCGGCACGGTAGCAGTGATCGAATTCCTGCCCCCGGATGTCGAACCCGGTCTCGTCGAACAGTGCCTGCGCGAAACGCTGATGCAGGGCCTTGTCCTGGACGTCGTCGACGACACCCCACAGTTTCGCGTCGCCCTCCTTCACCTCGGTGTCGACTGTCGCGGTGTGCAGGCAGAAGCGCGGATCGCGAGCCAGATCCCGGAACTTCGTGGTGTTCGGCATTCCGGCGATCCACAACTGATTCTCGAAGAATCTCGGCTCGACCGGGCTGATCCGCGGGAATCCGTCGGAGCGAAGCGTGCCGAGCATGCAGAGGTTTCCGGTCGCCGCGTGTCTGCGGGAGAAAATAGCGGCAATCCGCGGAGCAGCTTCGGCGAACTCATTCCAGCTGGCCATGCACACGACCCTACGACGAATCCCGTGGCCGCCGGGTCAGGACGCCCGCAATTGCGCGATGAGCACCGCCTCGACCTCCGACTGTCGTGCCGCGGCCGGGAGCGGCGGGGCCGCCGACCGGTAGTGGTGCCCGGTCGGGGTGCCGAGGTCGATGAGGTGAGTGTGGCCGGGCCGCTGTATCGGGCGGGCGGTCCACCCCGGTGCTTCCTTCGCGTAATTGCACGCCTCACAGAGTCCGGACCCGTTTCGCGCGGTGGTCTTACCCAATTTCCTGCGTGAGCGGATGTGATCGTGATGCCGGATCGGCGCATCACACCACGCAGTCCTGCACGTCCGATCCCGCAGGTCGATCAGCTGTCTCAGGCTCTTCGGGAACGTGCGGGCTTGCGATTCCATCGCCGTCAGCGCCCCCAACTGCGGGCACGAATACACCCGCCGTAGCGACGTCTCGGTGTCATTGTCGACGGCGTCCGCCACCAGCTGCCGCGCGATCCCCGCCGGCACCGGCCCGAACCCCTGCAGCTGCGCCGCCTCGTGCCCGCCGGCCAGCAACGTCTCGTCCGAGAGCACCAGGTTCACCGCCACCGGAACACCACCAGCAGCGGCCCGCCCGGTGCCGCGCTCGAACAACAGGTCCACCATCAGCTGATTGTGGGTGCGGCCACCACTGTTGCCGGTGGCGATCAGACTGTCCGCATCCCGCCCCAGTGTGGCCTGCAGACACACCGCCTGCTCGACCGTCATCAGCACACTCAGATACGCCATCGAATCCGGCGCCGGCCGTGTCGTCACCCGCCGCTCGGACACCGCCTTACGATGCCGGGCCACGACCGCCGCGGCGTCGAGTTCGACCGCCAACGCCTTCGCCCGTGCGATCAGACCGCGGTCGCCGACCCCGTCGAGAGTGGCCGGGTCCGAACACAACCGACGGTCCACGATGCCCCGATCCGTCGCCGACAGGCACGCCGTCTCCCGCACAAGCAGGGTGGCTCGCCATTCGTTCAACCTGCCCGACCGCAACAGGGCCAGGGTGTGCGGCATCTCGTGCACCAACGCCTGCGCGAACCCGAGATGCCGACCGCCGCGGTTCGGGGATTCCCTGCGCGCCAACGCAATCTGCGAGGCAATGCCGCGGTCCCAATCCGCCCGCGGCAACCCGGCAGCCTTGCGGTCCGCGCGGATAGACGTGGCGACGCCGTCGGTGATCACCGCCTGCACCGCACACCCGACCGACTTCAACGCCTCGATCGCATCGAGCCACTCGATCCCCAACCCCGCATCACCGCCAGCAGAAACCACTCGCAGTCGCGCCGTGAACACACTCAACTCGGCCAGATCCGGCGCAATCAATTCCCCCACAGCCAACCTCCCCCAAGGCCGTTAGAATGTATGTTCGATTCTAGCAACAGCCCTTGCCCCGTGGCAATAGTCCGCGTTGACTCATCAGAAATGCCCGCGTAGTCCATCCGTCGCCTCACCTGAAAATGCCGGCGTAGCGGTCACCTCTGCAGAGTTGTTGCTACTCAGTCAGATTTGGGTGCTGCAGACCAGCACGAGGCCGTCACCGGAGAGGACAGCAATCCTCGCCGACAGATACTCCCGACCATCGCCACCGCCACGAACACACCAACGAGAGAAGCCGCTGCCATTGGGGGCATTTCTGGATGAGTCAACGAATCAGACTTCGCGGGCATCGTGACCTGAGGCAACAGGGAGCCACCGAAGTCAGAGCCCCAGCGCCGCGGCCGCTGCCCGCGCGAGGGTTTCGTCGACGGCGTCGTAACTGCCGGAGCCACCGCCCGGTCCGCCGCTGTCGGCGACGGTGCGGCGGGCGGAGAGGTGCACGGCGTCGACCCCGGTGCCTGCGACCGCGGCGATGTCCTCGACGCGGATTCCGCCACCTGCCATTACTTGAATTCGCCCGTGCGCGTGAGCGACCATGCCGGACAGAGCTTCGAGACCGTCGATGCACCGCGGTGCTCCGCCCGAGGTGAGGACCCGGATGATGCCCGACCGCGCGAGCGTGTCGACGGCGGTCGCCCTCTCGGCGACGACGTCCATCGCACGATGGAACGTCACCTCGACCGTGTACGGGTCGATGCCGTCGAGCAGTCGGCGCAGAGCGTCGCGGTCGACGGACATGTCGGGAGTGAGTGCGCCGAGCACGACCCCGGAGGCGCCGACGTTCACCGCGGCCAGGACGTCGCGAGCCATGACGGCGATCTCGTCGGCGTCGTAGACGAATCCGCCGGGCCGGCACCGGATCAGCGGGTGCACCGCGATCCCCTGGGCCGCGACGGCTTCGATCATGCCGATGCTCGGTGTCAACCCGCCGGTCGCGCCGAGTGCGGTGCACAACTCGACGCGCACCGCGCCGGCACGTCGTGCGATCCGGGCGCCCGCGACATCCTGGACCGCTAATTCGAGTACGGGTGTCATCTAGAACGACTGCCAGGAAGGCTTGTGTTCCAGCGCATACCGGTAGTAGTCGGCGAGTTGCAGCTTGCTCGCTGCGGCTTCGTCGATCACGACGGTCACGTGCCGGTGCAGCTGCATCACCGATGCCGGGCAGAACGCGGAGAGCGGACCTTCCGCGGCTGCGGCGATCGCCTCGGCCTTGCCCTTGCCGAACGCGATCATCACCAGGTGCCGGGCCTCGCTGATGGTGCCCAGACCCTGGGTGAGGACGTGGTGCGGGACGTCGTCGACGCTGTCGAAGAACCGCGCGTTGTCGAGGCGGGTCTGCTCGGTGAGTGTCTTGACGCGGGTGCGTGAGGTCAGCGCGGAGCCCGGCTCGTTGAAGCCGATGTGGCCGTCGGTCCCGATGCCGAGAAGCTGCACGTCGACGCCGCCTGCCTCGGCGATGGCTGCGTCGTACCGCGCACCTTCCTCGGCGATGTCGGGCGATTCGCCGTTCGGGCTGAGCACACGGGCGGTGTCGAGGTTGACGTGGTCGACGAACTCCGAGCGGATCACCGAGAAGTACGACTGGTCATGGCTTTTCGGAAGACCGACGTACTCGTCCAGCAGGAAGGCTCGTGCTCGCGAGAAGTCCAGTCCGGCCTCACGGTGCCTGCGTGCGAGTTCCCGGTAGCTCCCGAGGGGGGACGAGCCGGTCGCGAGGCCCAGCGTCGTCGGACCGCGTCGCACGTACCCCTCGACGATGTCGGCGACGGTCGAGCTGATCTCCGACGGCGTCTGCCGGATTACGATTTCCATGCGAGTCCTTCCGTTTCGGCGGGCATTCCGCCGACGAACACGCCGCGGGGGCGCAGTTGGTGATCGGTCACGACGATATCGGCGCGGCGGCCCGGGGCCAGGGTGCCGCGGTCGGACTCCAGGCCGAGCAGCCGGGCCGGAGTCCTGGTGGCGGAAGCGACGGCGTCGACGAGTCCGATGCCGCTGTCCACGACGGCGGTGCGCACCACGTCCAGCAGCCGTGCGGTGCCGCCCGCGATGGCCCCCTCGGACCCGTCGGCGGTCGCGAGCCGGGCCACACCGTGTGCGACGCGCACGTTCAGCGGCCCGAGCTGGTAGTCGCCGTCCGCGACACCGGCGGCGGCCATGGCGTCACTGACGAGGACGATTTGGTCGGGCCCGACGGTATCGAACACCATCGACACGGTCTCGGGCGCGAGATGCACTCCGTCCGCGATCAATTCGACGACGATGTCGCCGCGACCGGCCGCGGCCAGGAACGCGGCCACCGGTCCCGGCGCGCGGTGGTGCAGCGGCGGCATCGCGTTGAACAGGTGGGTGGCGGTCAGGGGGCCGCCGGCGGCGTCGGCGATCCTCGCGGACGTGGTCGCCGCGTCGGTGTCGGTGTGGCCGAGGCTGGGTAGCACGTCACGCCGTCGCATCGCGGCGAGAAGTTCGCCGAAGTGCGCGGTCTCCGGCGCGAGCGTCATCGACCGGACGGTGCCACGCGCGGCGTCGCAGATCCTTTCGAACAGATCGGGATCGCCGGGGATCACGGACGCGGGATCCTGCGCGCCGCACCGGGCACCGGAGATGAACGGGCCCTCCAGGTGGATCCCGAGGAGCTCACCGCGTTCCACCAGATCGGCGAGAATCCCGGCCTGCCGGAGCAGGTCCTGCTCCCCTGCCGAGACGAGGCTGCCGAGCAGTCCGGTGGTGCCGTGCTCGCGGTGATGGTCCGCGGCCTGCCTTGCCCCGTCGGCGTCGGTGTTAGGAAATCCCGCGCCTGCGCCGCCGTGGCAATGCAGGTCGATCAGACCCGGCAGCAGTATCGACGAACTCGGTTCCGGCAGCGGCACCTGTCCGCGGTACTGCGCCGCGGACCCGACCCAGGAGATTCGGTCGCCGTCGGTGGTCACCACACCGTCGGCGATGACGCCGTCCTCCACGACGACCTCGCCCCGCAGGATCATCGAGACGCTCCGGACGCGAGCGCGGCGACCGCCGATCGTGCGGACTGCGAGGACCGTGCGCCGCGTGCGGCGGCGGCCATGTCCCGGCACAGGCCGAGGTCGGTGGCGGCCAGACTGGCACGCACGGCACCCAGCGACGGGGCCACCATCGACAGGCTGGTGACGCCCAACCCGACCAGCACCGGCGCCAGCGCGGGATCGGACGCGGCCTCCCCGCAGACGCCGACGGGTGCGCCTGCCTCCGCTCCTGCCGCGCCGACCAGGCCGATCAGGTCCAGGACGGCGGGCTGCCACGGGTCGAGCAGTGGCGCGAGACTGCCCGCCATCCGGTCCGCGGCACACGTGTACTGGCTCAGGTCGTTGGTCCCGATACTGACGAAATCGAGGTG
This sequence comes from Rhodococcus sp. IEGM 1305, assembly GCF_030058635.1. Lineage (NCBI taxonomy): Bacteria > Bacillati > Actinomycetota > Actinomycetes > Mycobacteriales > Nocardiaceae > Rhodococcus > Rhodococcus sp. IEGM 1305. Next base: position 87,319 of record NZ_JASHKX010000018.1, on the reverse strand, counting down.
CTCGAGCAGGTCGCGTGCACGCAGCGCTGCCGAGGGGATTTCGATCATCGCCCCGACCGTGGCGATACCGGCTGAGCGGGCGAGCGCGGCGAAGCCCTCCGCTTCCTCCGCCGTCGCCACCATCGGCGCCATCACCCACAGGTCCGCGCCGGTGGTGGCCGCCGCGGCGCCGAGAGCCTCCAACTGGGTGGCCAGGACTTCCGGGTAGACGGTGCCGACCCGCAGCCCCCGCACGCCGAGTGCCGGGTTCTCCTCCGCGCCGAGGTCGAGGAACGGCAGTGGTTTGTCGGAGCCGCTGTCGAGGGTCCGGACCACCACCTTGCGTCCCGCGAACTGCTCCAGCACCGACGTGTAGGTGGCGATCTGTTCGTCGAGGGTGGGCGCGATCTGCCTGCCGAGGTACAGGAATTCGGTGCGGAACAGCCCGACGCCCTCGGAATCCGCGGTGGCGGCGCGGGTGGCGTCGTCGACGGTGCCGATGTTGACGAGCAGTCCGACGGGTGCCCCGTCCCGGGTGCGGCCGGGTCCACTCGTGGCCGCAACCCGCGCTCGCGCCTCCGCGACCTGCTCGGCCACCTCTGCCTGCCGAAGGTCGCCGGGGTCGACGACGATCTCGCCGGTCGTCCCGTCGAGCACCACCGGTCTTCCCTCGACCAACCGGTCGAGGTCGGCGCAGTTCACGATCGCCGGCAGACCGAGGGATTTCGCCAGGATCGCAGTGTGACTCGTCGGCCCGCCCTCGGCGGTGAGCAGACCGACCACGTCGCTGCCGCCGAGCATCGCGGTGTCCGCGGGCGACAGGTCCCTGGCGACGAGAACGAACGGGTACCCGGGATCGGGGATGCCGGGCATCGGCACTCCCAGCAGCACCGCGACCGCGCGATGCCCGAGGTCACGCAGGTCCGCAACGCGTTCGGCCAGGTACCCACCGAGGGCCTCGAGTTTGGCGCAGTAACCGTCGAACGCGACGCTCACGGCGTGTGCCGTCGGCATGCCGGCGCGAAGGTTCTCCTCGGCGGCGGACACGATTCCCGGGTCGCGGGCCATGGCCGCCGACACGAGCAGGATCTCGGACGCGACGCCGTCCACCTGGGCGGCGCGGGCTTCGAGGTCGCCGGACACGGTCGCGAGGGCGTCCCGCGCACGGGCGGACTCGGCCGTGATCGATTCGCCGACAGGGTCTTCGGCCGACGTCGCGACCGGTGTCCCGAACGCGAGCCAGGGTGCGCAGACCAGCCCCGGACTCACCCCGAGGCCGTGTACGAGAAGTTCCGTAGCCGTCGACATCAGGCGGCGTCGAGGTCGGAGGCGAGCAGGTCTGCGAGGCGGTCGAGGGCCTCCTCGCTGCCCTCCCCTTCCGCGGTGATCGTCACCTCGGTACCGAATTCGGCGCCGAGGGTCATCACCGCGAGCATGCTGCCTGCGTCCACCGGCGCGGACTCGCCGACCGCGATCTGCACTGCGACCGGTACCGCCGCGGCGGCCTGAGTGAACTTCGCAGCGGGGCGGGCGTGCAGTCCGACCTTGGAACCGATGAGGACCGTTCGTGTAGCCATGCTCACTGACCTGCCTTTTCCGTGTCGGCGTTGGTGTCGGCGTTCGTTTCCGCGTCGTCCTCCCGGCCGGGAGTGCGCAGGTTCCACTTCTTGATGACGAAGCTGAACAGGACGTAATAGATGACCGCGTACCCGAGCCCGATGGGGATCAGCATCCACGCGTTGGTGGCCTTGCCGAAGTTGAGCACGTAGTCGAAGAAGCCTGCGGAGAACGTGAATCCGTCGTGGATGCCGAGCGCGTTGACGAGCGCCATCGACGTGCCGGTGAGGAACGCGTGGATCAGGTACAGCGGCCAGGCCACGAACATGAACGCGAATTCGAGGGGCTCGGTGATGCCGGTGAGGAACGCCGTCAGTGCGGTGGAAAGCATGATCCCACCCACGACCTTCTTCTGCGACGGCCGGGCGTTGCGCCAGATCGCCAGTGCGGCAGCGGGAAGGGCGAACATCATGATCGGGAAGAAGCCGGTCATGAAGATGCCTGCGCTCGGGTCGCCGGCGAAGAACCGGTTGAGGTCGCCGCGGACCAGCTCGCCGCTCGCGTCCTGGTAGTCGCCGACGAGGAACCACACGGTGGAGTTCAGGATGTGGTGCAGTCCGGTCGGGATGAGCAGGCGGTTGGCCATGCCGTAGACGCCGCCACCGACGACGGAGTTCTCGGCGACGGTCTCGCCCACCCACGTCAGTGCGGAGTTGAAGGCCGGGTACAGAAACGCCATTAGGACGCCGACGACGAGACCGGTGACGGCGGTAAGGATGGGAACGAGCCTGCGCCCGTTGAAGAATCCGAGGTAGTCGGGCAGTTTGGTGCGGTAGAACCGCTGCCACAGAATCGCGGACAGCAGACCCATCACGATGCCGGCGAGCACACCGTAGTTGATCAGCGCCTGGTCGCCGTTCGGATCGGTCTTGCCTTCGAGGACGACCGGCGACATGGCCTCGAACACGCCGTTGATGACCATGTATCCGACCACGGCGGCCAGGGCGGTGGAACCGTCGGCCTTCTTGGCCCATCCGATGGCGATGCCCACCGCGAAGATGAGGGGCAGCCAGGTGAACACGGCCTGGCCGGCTGCGGAGATGACGGACGCGGCGGTGTGCATCGAGTCGAATCGGCCGAGGAGGTCGTCCTGGCCGAGCCGCAGCAAGATGCCGGCCGCGGGAAGTACCGCGATCGGCAGCATCAGGCTGCGCCCGAGGCGCTGCAACCCGGCAAACACCGCTGATTCCTTTTTCGGGCTGTCTACGACAGTCATATCGGCCTTCTCTGTGTGCGCTTCGGTCGCCGAATCGGCGTCTGGTGAGTCCCGAAACCGGTGGCGGCGAGCGCGTCGTACGGCTTCGGGAAAACTATTGTGGACCAGCACCCCCAACGGGTACTGTCCGGTCATGACCAGTTGCTAGTTTGACCAGGTGAGCACAGGATGTCAACAGGCAAATGTGATCCAGCTAACCCATCCGACACCATCACCTGCGGCTCGAACACGAACTACGAGGGAGAACCGATGTCCAAAGCGGACGCAATCATCAGCGGCCTCGGCGGTGCCGACAACATCGTCGAGATCGAGGCCTGCATCACCCGGCTGCGCACCGAGGTCAAGGACGGCGCCAAGGTCGACGAGGCCGCGCTCAAGGCCGCAGGCGCCCACGGCGTGTTGAAGGCGGGCAGCGTCGTCCAGGTCATCGTCGGCCCCGAGGCGGACACCCTGGCCGAGGACATCGAGGACATCCTGTGAGCCAGTCCGTGCAGGCTCCACTGCCCGGCCGCGTGCTCGCCCTGGCCGACGTGCCCGACCCCGTGTTCGCCGGACAGATGGTGGGTTCCGGAGTCGCGATCGAGCCGGCGCGTGACCGCGGCGCCCTCGACGTGCTCGCGCCGATCTCGGGCAAGATCCTCAAATTGCACCCGCACGCGTTCGTCATCCTCGGCTCGGCGGGCGGCGGTGTGCTGGTGCACCTGGGAATCGACACCGTGAAGCTGAAGGGCGAAGGGTTCACCCTGCTGGCAGCGGAAGGCGACGACGTCGACGCGGGCGACCCCGTGGTGCGGTTCGATCCGACCGAGATCGACGGCACCGGATACTCCGCCATCTGCCCGGTCGTCGTCATGGATTCCAAGCCGGATTCGGTGTCCACCGACACCATCGGGTCCGACGTGGCCACCGGCGACGCCCTGTTCGACTGGACGGCGCCGTAGAAACATCGACGTGGTGCGGGTCGGCAAGGAAGCGCCGGCCCGCACCCTTTTGTCCAGTGCCGGCTTGTCCAGTGCCGGCTTGTCCAGTGCCGGCGACCTGCTCGACTCTGTAACAGACCGGTCGGTCCGAACGATCAAGGTGCCGAGACGATATGCCGACAACAAGGAGCGAGAACTATGGGTTCGTCTGAGATTTTCACCGATCTGGTCGCCTGGGGTGCCGAGGGTTTTCTGAACGGAAACCCGGTGCAGTCGGCAGTGGGTGCTGTGCTGTTCCTGGGGCTGGGACTCTGGGACCTCGTCACGGGTGCACCCATCGTCATCTGACCGGCCAGACGCTCGACAACGGAGGTACACGATGACATCGCCCATGGAGTCCGTCCCCCAGCTGTCCACGCTCGTGGGGGCCTGGACATTGGACCCCGCTCGCACCTCGATCACTTTCCACACCAAGGCGTTATGGCTACTCCCGGTCACCGGGACCTTCCACGCCGTCGAGGGCGCCGGAACTGTCGGCGACGACGGACGTATCACCGGAACTCTGGTCGTCGACGCCACCTCCGTGAACACCGAGAACGCCACACGCGACAAGCATCTGCACTCCGCCGACTTTTTCGACGTCCAGAAGTACCCCACCGTCATCTTCACCGTGACAGACGCACGCCCCGCCGAACCGGGACACCTCCATCTCGACGGCGATCTGACCGTTCACGGCCAGACTCGACCACTCACCGTCCCGGCCCATGTCGTCGCCACGGAGGACACCGCGACGATCACCACCGAAGTGCACCTCGACCGCAGCAGCTGGGGCCTGACCTACACGAAAAAGGGCTCCCTGCTCGCCACCCGCGTCGTGATCAAGGCGCACTTCAGCAAATCCTGACGACGCGGACGGAACACCGCGGTCGAATTCGGTGGCTCAGACGCTGCGCTGAGCCCGCTCCCCCTGGACTTCCATCTGCAGTTGATAGCGATCGGACCGGTACCAGCTGCGGGTGTGCTCGACCGGTGTGGGACCGCTGAAGGACACCCGGTCGAAGTACATCACCGGGGCGCCCTTCTTGATGCCGAGCAACGTCGCGATCTCCTGGCTCGCCCCGTCGGCGCTCACGGTCTGCTCCGCCCGGTCGATCGGCATGCCGTACTTGTCGGCGGTCGCCCGGTAGATCGAGCCGGTGAGGTCGAGGTCCAGCAGGCCCGGAAGCAGTGCGGCGTTGAACCAGCCGTCGTCGACGCTGACCGGTTCGCCGTCCGCCAGCCGCAACCGTTTGACGTGATAGGCGCTGGTGTCCGGGGCGATGCGCAGCGCCTTCGCGGTGGCCTCCGGCGCCGCGTCCTCCTCGCTCTGGAGCACCACTGTCGTCGGCTTGTGCCCCTGCGCCCGCATCTCCTCCGTGAACGAGGCCAGGTGGAGTTTCGACTGCACCGGACGATGCGCCACGAACGTGCCCTTGCCACGCACCCGCACCAGGTGACCCTCGTTGACGAGCTGCCCGATCGCCTCACGAACCGTGATCCGACTGACGCCGTAGTCCTGCATCAGTTTTCGTTCACTCGTCATCAGGTCGCCGGGCTGAAGTTCCTTGGTGCACTTGTGCAGCAGGATGGCACGGAGTTGCTCGTGCTTCGGAATCACGCTGTCGCGTAGATGTACGGGCATCATTCCGGCGGCTCCAGCTCTGTCAGTGGTGGGACACATCGGATCAGGCAGTCGGACTGCAAAGGTCCCGTCCGGTCCGGTCCAACCACGAGAATACGTGATCCGGGCGCTCCGGCCTACCGTGCGGCCTCGGCCAACGCCTCCAGATACTTGCGCGTCATCACCCGCTGCACGACCCGGCCGGCGGGTCCACCGAGCCGGGTGAACCACCGATCCGGTGTGGAGAATGCCGAGATGGTGGCGAGCACGGTGCCGTCCGGCCGCTGTTCGACGACGAAGCTCTCCTCGCCGCGCTCGGGGTGGCCCGGCAGCGTCCCGTAGGCGAATCCCTTCCGGTTCGGTTCGTCGAGCACGTAGACGACGCGGCAGGAGAACGTCAGCCGGAACGGACCGATGCCCCATCGCAGTTCGACCGACGTGCCGGGCGCGGCCGTCGGAGCGTCGGCCCGTACGTCGAGCCCGGCGCCGCGGTGCATCCCCCAGGTACACAGGTGGGTGGCGGCTGCGTCGAATGCGTCTGCCCCGTAACCGATCACCTTCTGCTCCGTCAGGTGGTGATATCCCGCCGGGAAGGGAACATCGCGGCTCGCACCCACCTCGGGGTACGTGAACGCGGGCAGGTCGTCTCGGGAGGTACTGATGGCGGGATCCTCTCGGTCCGGACGTCACGAGCAGGTGGGAAGGCACGTTACCCGGCGCACGGTCTCGAGCCCGTCAGGGGTCCCCGGCCAGTGCCGCGCCACGACTTGCGGACCTGCGCGGCGAACCACCGAACGGAGCGTGAGGCCGATGATGATTACGTCGTCGGCGTATCCGATGACGGGGACGAAATCGGGTATCAGGTCGATCGGAACCGCGAGATAGGCAAGCAGCAGGACGAGCCGGACGCGCACACCCCGGGGCAGGTCCGGATCGGCGGCGAGCCGGCGCAGGAGACGGAGCAGGTCCGGCAGCACCCGGATCGCCTCCCCGATCCCGGTGCCGTCGGGTCTCGATCGCCACAGCACGAGCGCCAGTACCACCCAGACGGCCAGCAGGCCCGCTGCCGCGCCGATCAGGACGGGCCATGCCGCCGCCCACACCTGCCCCGCATCCATACGGCCGCGCCTATTGCTCCGACCGGACCGCGGGACGGATGTTCTGGTCCGCGAGCGCACCGTCCGATCCCAGGAGGCCACGGAGGTTGTGTAGTTCCCGCCGGAGGTTGGTGCGGGCCTGCTGCTCGCTCGATTCGGGCCAGAACAGCCCCGCGAGACGGGTCCTGGACTGAGCGAGACCGGCATGCAGCACGAGGTAGGCCAGCAACGCGATCGCCCGTGACGAGATGGGGCCGACCCTGACATCTTCCGGGTTCGATACGCGCTGTTCGCCGAGCAGGTAGACCGTCAACATGACTGACCAGCTCCCGGTCGCGGAACGAGGCGAGCTTCCGCGTCCTCATCATCGCACGGTCAGCGGAAGTGCTGGTACAGCGCTTTCAGCTCCCGGATCGCGGCGTCCACCGCACGCTCGTCCTCGCTGACCGATCGGATCGCCTTCCGCAACAGCAGCGGGTCGAGGTCGTCGATCGCCGCCCGGAAGTCGGCGTCGGGCAGGGCGGGCAGCGGGGACTCGTCACCGAACCAGTCGTCGACGTCCGCGTCGGAGGAGTCGCCGCCGACGCCGTCGATCAGCATGTCCAGGTCGACGCCCCGCAACGTCAGGATTTCGAGCGGGTTCTCGTCGATGCGTTCGGTGGTGAGGTACGCGACCGCCGCCGCATGCTTGCAGGGCCAGCCGTCGTCCGGGCAGGTGCAGTCGTAATTCAGCGCGGACGCCCCGGCGGGCAGCAGCAGGGGTCCGAGAACCTCCGGAACTCCGCCGCCCGCCAGCATCGCGAGACTGCCGGGTTGCCGACGCACCAGCGCGACGAGTTCCGCGACCTCCGCGTCGTCGAGGCGATCGATCGAGACGGTCGCGACGAACGGCTGGAGCTGACTGCCCTGGACCTCCCCCGTCACCATCCCAGCGGCGATCTCGAGCGAGATCACCTGACCGCTGCGCGCGTAGCTCCGCCCACGGCTCATCCGGCCCTTGTCGGCGACGAACTCGATGATGTCCACGAACTCGCGGCCCCACCAGGTGCGCCCGAACGATCCGCGCTGGGACCGTGCCTCCAGCCCGCCCGTCACCGGTCGACGCTTGCCGTACTGACCGAAGTGGGGCCCCGGTCGCCGATTCGTCATTCGCCCACCGCCTCGTCGCCGAGCCGGAGCAGTTCGCCCAGTTGTTCGGTGCTCATCTCCGTCACCCAGTTCTCGCCCGTCCCGACGGCGAGATCTGCCAGCTCCTGCTTGGTGGCGATCATCGCGTCGATCCGCTCCTCCAGGGTGCCGACGCACACGAGCTTGCGCACCTGCACGTCCCGCCGCTGACCGATCCGGAACGCCCGGTCCGTGGCCTGGTTCTCGACCGCCGGATTCCACCACCGGTCGAGGTGGACGACGTGATTGGCCGCGGTGAGGTTCAAACCCGTCCCGCCCGCCTTCAGCGAGAGCAACATGATCGGCGGCCCGTCGTCGCCCTGGAACGAGGCCACCATGTCGTCGCGTTTCTGCTTGGAGACGCCCCCGTGCAGAAACGGCACGGGAGTACCGAACCGCTCCGCGAGGTACGGGGTCACGAGGTCGCCGAATTCCCGGAACTGGGTGAACAGCAACGCCTTCTCGCCGTCCGCGACCACGGAATCCAGGATGTCCTCGACGAGCCCCAGCTTGCCGGAGCGGTGCTGTCCGCGCCGCATCACCGCCGACCCGTCGCGCAGGAAGTGCGCCGGGTGGTTGCACACCTGCTTCAGTTTCGTCAGGGCGGCGAGGACGGCGCCCTTGCGCTTCATCCCCTTCTTGTCCTTGATCTGCGCCATCATGTCGTCGACCACCGCCCGGTACAGCGCGGCCTGCTCCGCGGTGAGGTTGGCGCGGACCGTCATCTCGAACTTGTCCGGGAGGTCGGCGATGACCGCGGGATCGGTCTTGACCCGGCGCAGCACGAACGGCGACGTGACGGCGCGGAGCCGGGCGACGGCCGTCTGGTCCTGCTCCCGCTCGATCGGCACCACGAAACGCTTGCGGAACATCGCCTCCGAGCCCAGGATGCCCGAGTTCGCGAAGTCGAGGATCGAGCGCAGTTCGTCGAGGCGGTTCTCGACCGGAGTGCCCGTCAAAGCGACGCGGTGCGCCGCCGGAATGCTCCGCGCCGCCCGCGCCTGCGACGTCTTCGCGTTCTTGATGTGCTGCGCCTCGTCCAGAACGACACGCCGCCAGTCCTGCTCCTTCAGGTGCGCGACGTCGCGGGCCAGCAGCGCATACGTGGTGATCACCAGATCGCTCTGCGTCACGGCGGCGCTGAACTCCGCACCGCTCAGCCGCTGCGGGCCGTGGTGGACGAGCACCCGCAGCGAGGGCACGAAGCGTGCCGCCTCGCGCTGCCAGTTGCCGACCACCGACATCGGGCACACCAGCAAGGTGGGTGTCGCGGCATTCTCGTGTGCCAGCAGTGCCAGCAACTGCAGTGTCTTGCCGAGACCCATGTCGTCGGCGAGAACGGCCCCGAGGCCGAGGCGGCTCATGAAGACCAGCCAGTCGAGCCCCCGCTTCTGATACGGGCGCAGCGTCGCGTCCAAGCCGTCCGGGGTCGGCACGTCCTGCGGCTTCGTGTCGCCGTCCAGCAACGCGGCCGCCCAGCCGGTGGCCGTGACCTCCTCCACGGGGAGATCGGACAGATCGTCCGCGATCAGGTCCTTCAGCAGGTCCACGATGGCCCGGTCGCCGCTGGCGTGCCGCTCCGCCACGTAGCGCGCGGCGCGGGAGAGCACCTCCTGATCCGCCCGGACCCACTCACCGCGCAGCCGCACGAGATCGCTCTTGGAGTTGACCAGCCGATTCATCTCCGCGGCGGTGAGCACCGTGTCGCCGAGTGCCAGCTCCCAGTTGTACTGCACCAGCTGGTCTTTGCCGACGGCCCGGTTCTCCGCGCTCGCCGGAGTGCTCGGCGAGCTCACCCGCAGACGCATCGACGGCGACGCCACACTCCACGCCCGCGGCAGCAGCAGGCTGATGCCCTTCTCCTTCAACGCCACCGCACCGTGCCCCACGAGGTCGATGACCACGGCGGTGGGCAACATCAGGTCCAGGCTGTCGGGATCACTGGGAACATCCTGCAGTCGCGGGTAGGCGGCCACGGCCTCCGTCAGCTTGCGCACCCCGATCTGCAGGCGACTCGCCTCCGTGCGGTGCAGCGGAATCGGCACCGGCGCTTCGCCTTCCGGACGAAGACAGACCTCCAGTCGCCACAGCACCGTGTCCGGGTCCCAATCCCCCTCCACGTCCACGTCTTCCGGCTCGAGGAGCCGCAGCACCAGTTCGGGCTCGTCCACCTTGAGGCTGTCACGCCACCCGTCCAGCGAGCCCGACAGCTGGGCGGTGCCCTCGGCGAACTGGTCACCCCGCACGAGCGCGTCGATCAGCGGATGATCCACGTCGCTGCCGGAATCGTCCGGGTGCCTGCGTTCGAGGACACGGCGGGCGACGGGGTCGGTCAGCTCGGTGACCATGTCGTCGAGCACGGCCCGGGGGGTCGTGCCGTGACGCTGGACCGGCGGCATCGCGACGGCCAGCTCCGTGAGCCACGCACGCTGCCGTTCACCGCCGAGCAGCCGCCAGCGCGGCCACCAGCCGCCCTCCGCCCGGTGCACCTCGGGCACCACCCGCCCGGCCCGCGCCCACCGCTCGACACCGCGGGCGACGTGGGCGAGGTAGCGCAGATCCCCGGCGACCCGGGGGTCGCGGGCCGACACCGACAGCAGGAACTCCGTCGCGTCCGGCGGTGCGAGCGCGACCGCGGCCCACTCGAGCATCTCCGGCCCCGACGGCGTCGGCATCGGCACCTTCACGTGATGCCGGAACTTCCGTGCCAGCACCCGACCGACCGCATCCGTCGGCTCCTCGGTGGCCGGATTCCGGTCCTCCACCCACAGCATGAGACCCGAACCCGGTGTCCAGAGGCCGTGCAGCATGCACCCATCCAAGCAGGTGCGACCGACAGCGCGTGAAATCCCTGCTCGTGACATGTAACCCTCGACCATATTCCACCGATGAACGAGTTGGCGGCTGTCCACGCCGGTAACTCACCGGGATCGCTGCCGTACGTGATCGCAGTGATCGGAGGAAGACAAAATGGACATGGAACAGATCTTGGAAGTTCTCGTTCAACTCATCCAGGTTCTCGGACCGTTGATGGGTGGCGGCGGAGGCACAGGCTCCCTGGGTTCCCTGGGCGGCTGAGTTCTCACGAGAAGGGCCCGCCGACTCCACGTCGGCGGGCCTTCGTCGTGCCCGAATCCCGGCCCCGGTTCGTGATAGGACTGTGGGCGTGAGCATGGCATACGGCTTCAGCGAGTACGGCGGCCCCGAGACGCAGCAGTTCTTCGACGTCCCCGTTCCCTCCCCCGGCCCCGGACAGTTGCTGGTCGCCGTCCACGCGGCCGGCGTGAATCCCGCCGATTGGAAGGTGCGGGCGGGCACGCGCAAGGACACCGTCCCCGTCACCCTTCCCGCCGTTCTGGGCCGGGAGGTCGCCGGTGTGGTCGCGGATGTCGGCCCCCGGGTGACCGGCTTCGCGGTCGGCGACGCCGTGTTCGGCGCGACCTCCACCGGATTCGGCGGATACACCGAGTACACCCTGCTCAACACGGCCTCGGCGGCGCACAAGCCCGACCCGGTCTCGTTCGCGGACGCGGCCACGCTCCCCGTCGCGGCGGGAACCGCGTACGACGCGCTGACCACCCTGGACCTGGCGCCCGGCAGTCGGTTGCTCGTCGTCGGTGCGGGCGGCGGCGTGGGGGTGGCGGCGCTGCAGTTGGCCGCGGCGCGGGACGTCACGGTGATCGGCGTCGCGAGCGAGAGCAAGCGGGAGGTCGTCGAATCGCTCGGTGCCACCTGGGTGGCGTCCGGAGACGGACTGGCCGCACGCATACCCGGCCCGGTCGACGCCGTCTTCGACCTCGTCGGCGGTGACGCGCTCGCCGAGGCCGCGCGGGTGGTCGCGGATCCGGTGGCGATCATCAGCGTCGGCGACTCGCTCGCCGCGCGCGATCTCGGCGGCTCGGGAGTGGAACGGCGTCGAACGTCCGCGGTGTTCGCGGAGGTGGCCGCACTGGTGGCGGACGGGACCCTGGACCCGCGGGTCGCCCACCGATTCCCGTTCGCACACGCCGGTGACGCTCTCGCCATGGTCGAGTCCGGTCACACGAGCGGCAAGGTCGTGATCGAGTTCGGTTAGCAGGTCTGGCTTTCACCCGTTCCGAGGTAGATGCTGGAGAGACGTAACTGCCGGACACTCGGGAGTCGGTCATGAGCATCCTGATCCAGGTTCTCGAACAGGGGTACGCGCTCACCACTCCGTGGGAGCAACGGAAGTACGCCTTCGTCGATGCCACGCACATCGTGACGATTCGACTGGACGGACAGTCGGGCGTGTGGCTCGACGGGATGAAACACGGTGAGGCACACAGGCTTGCGGTCACCCCCACCCCCAGCGAGGCGATCTTCTTCCTCCTCCGCACCCTCGACCTGCTCGCCGAGTGCAGGCAGAGCGGAGGTTCCTGGGTGATCGGCCACGACGGCATGCACCTGTCATCGATCGCCGCTGTGCGCCTGCCCTTCACTTGACCTGTCGGGGGCCCGGTGCATACTCCCGGTGGTAGGGGGAGATGGGTCGAGCGCCGGGGGACGCATGAGACTTCTGTACGTGGCCGTGTGGCTGGCGGCGATCCTGGCGGTCTGCGGTTGCGGGGTGTCGCTTCTCGACCTCAGCGGTCCCGGCCCTGCGCCGGGCAGTCCGCCCCGCGCACACATCGAGGAGTTGCTCGGCCGGGTCACGACGGTCGAGTCCCGCCCGCACCCCGGCGGATACCAGCGCGGCTGCTCCGGCAAGGAGTTGTGTGTGTTCGGCCCGGCCTGGACCGACGACCAGGACGCCGCGGCGGGTCACGACGGGTGCGACACCCGCAACAACGTTCTCGCGCTCGATCTCCGCTCGGTGGCGTTCCGCGACGGCACCCGCGGTTGCGTGGTGCTGAGCGGCGTCCTCGCCGATCCGTATTCCGGCGAGGTGCTTCCATTCGACCGAGCCGACGCCAAAGCCGTTCAGATCGACCACGTCTACCCCTTGGCGGCGGCGTGGGACATGGGCGCGTCGACGTGGTCGCCCGAGCGTCGGCTCCGGTTCGCCAACGACGTCACGTTCAATCTGCTGGCCGTCAACGGTGCGGACAACCAGGACAAGGGCGACCAGACCCCGCAGGACTGGCTGCCACCGAATCCGGCGTACCACTGCTTCTACGCGGGCAAATACCTGTCGGTGGCGGTGGAGTACGGGCTTCCGGTGACGGTGGCGGACCGCGACGCGCTCGCCGAGGTGGCGGAGAAGTGTCCGTGAGCGCCTCAGGCGACGGTGCCTCAGGCCACGGTGAAGGACCGCGTGTGCCAGCCGGTGGCGCCACCCGGAATCGGCGGCGTCCGCTCCTCCACCTGAACGTTGCCGCCCAGATCCGTGGCCCGCACCTGGAGGGTGTGCAGGCCGGACGTGGCCTGCCACTCCCAGGTCCACTGCCGCCAGGTGTCGATGGTGTACTGCGGGGCGAGGGTCGCGGTCTGCCATTCGCCGTTGTCGACCCGCACCTCCACCTTCTCGATGCCGCGGTGCTGCGCCCACGCGGTTCCGGCGACGAGGACGGGTCCGGATGCGGTGGGCGCGAACGAGGCGGGCACGTCGATCCGCGACGCGGTCTTGATCGGACCCTTCGCGGACCATCCGCGTTGGGTCCAGTAGGCCTCCGCCTCGTCGAATCGCGTGAGTTCCCAATCCACCACCCATTTGGTGGCCGACACGTAGCCGTAGAGACCGGGAACGACCTGCCGCACCGGATAACCGTGCTCGAACGGCAACGGCTGACCGTTCATCGCCACCGCGAGAATCGCGTCGCGCCCGTCCCACAGGGCCTCGACCGGGGTGCCCGCCGTGAAGTCGTCGCTACTCGTGGACAGCAGCATGTCGGCACCGGGCTGCACGCCGGCCTCGTCGAGGATGTCCTTGATCGGGTAGCCGATCCACGTCGCGTTGCCGGCAAGGTTTCCGCCGACCTCGTTGGACACGCACGTCAGCGTGATCACCCGTTCGACGGGCGTCCTCGCGACCAGGTCGTCCCACGTCAGCGTGAGCTCGCGGTCGACCATGCCGTGGATGCGCAGTTGCCAGTCGTCCGTCGTCAACCGCGGGACCCGCAGTGCGGTGTCGATCCGGTAGAACTCCTCGTTCGACGTGACGAACGGGGTGGCTCCCGGCACGTCGACGTCGGTGCCGGGAGCGATCGGGGCCGCCCGGTCCGACACGTCGGGAAGGGCGAAGGCGCGGCGGTTGTCCAGAGCTCCCGCGGCCTGCTGCCCGAGGTACCGGCCGGCGGCTCCCGCGGCCGCGGCCGTCGCGGCGGCGGCCGCGGCCAACAGTAGAAAAGTCCGGCGCGGCAACCACGAATCCTCGGCATCGGAGTCCTCGGGCGCCCGCGCGGCGGTCGTCAGCACCCGCAGAACCGCGATGCCGGCGACGACTCCCACCACGGTCGGCAGCGCAAACATCCACGTGGCGCTGGGACGCTGGGTCGAGGCAAAGATTCCCACCAGCCCGAGAACCGCCAGGATCGCGCTGCCGAACGGGGCGCGGGGACGCTCGACGATGCCCGCTGTCGCAGCGAGGAGCACGATGAGGATCGTCATCCCGACGAACAGTGCGGGTTTGTCGTTGGTGCCGAACGTGTCGATCGCGAACTCGCGAGCCCAGGCAGGACTGCGGTCCACCGTCGTCGATCCGACCGCGTAGAACGGCGACGAGTTCGGGTCGATCAGCACCGACAGCAGTTCGCCCACCCCGAGCACGACTCCGGCGGCGATCACTCCGGCGAGCGCGCGGGAGAACAGGTGCCGCCGTCTCCGGGGCGTCCGCGCCGCCTCGTGCCGGTCACCGATCGTCGTAGTCATCGCAGCCCTGCTCCTTTGCCGTCGTCACCGTGTATTCGGAGCTGAGAACGCGCACGGATGGGAGCCCACTACTAGTATTTACCGGATGAACCAGCTCGACAAAGACACTCTTCTCTGCATCTCGCTCTCCGGCCGCCCGAGCAACATCGGCACCCGGTTTCACAATTATCTGTACGGCGAGCTGGGCCTCAATTTCGTCTACAAAGCGTTCACCACCAACGACCTCCAGGCTGCGGTCGGCGGCATCCGCGCGCTGGGCATTCGCGGCGCCGGTGTCTCCATGCCGTTCAAGGAGCAGATCATCGAGTACGTCGACGTGATGCACGAATCGGCGTCGGTCATCGAGTCCGTCAACACGGTGGTCAACGAGGACGGAGTGTTGCACGCCTACAACACCGACTACCAGGCCATCGCGAACCTGTTGCGCGACAACGCGTTGCCCCACTCGCTGTCCGTCGCGGTGGCCGGGAGCGGCGGAATGGCCAAAGCGGTGGTCGCCGCCGTGCGCGACTACGGCTTCACCGACGTCACGGTGGTCGCCCGCAACGAGACGACGGGCGGTGCCGTCGCGAAGCAGTACGGATTCGACTGGCAACCCGAACTCGGCGCGGCACGGCCGGGGCTCCTGATCAATGCCACCCCCGTCGGCATGGCGGGCGGTCCCGAAGCGGACGATCTGGCGTTCGAACTCGATGCGATCGATGCGGCGGAGGCCGTGTTCGATGTGGTTGCCATGCCCGCCGCGACGCCGCTGATCCGGGCCGCGGCCGAACGCCACAAGACCGTCATCACCGGCGCCGAGGTGATTGCACTGCAAGCGGCGGAGCAGTTCGTGCTCTACACCGGTGTCCGCCCGTCCCCCGAAGAGATCCGCAGGGCCTCCGAGTACTCACGGTCGTGAGGTGAGCACCGAGGAGTTCTTGCAACGGCTCACACGCAACTCGAGCGAGCTGCTGCAGGAACTCCGTGTCGCGCAGGCAGGCGTGCAGATCCCGTCCGCCTCCTCGCGGTCGCCTTCACCGGGACGGCATCCTGCGCAAGGCCGACCTGTTCGCGCCGGCTGTGAGGACCCGAACCCCGCATTTCGGCGCGACCGCGCCCGCGCACTGTTGTCCTACAACAGCTTTCGCGGGTCGTGATTCCAGCACGCCGCGGACCGCACTCGCATCCGAATCTGGATTAATTCAATTTTGGGTCTTGACATGAATTGTGACCCCTGTCACGCTTCTCTATACGGAATCATTATTTCGCATTGTGGAAGAAGGGTCGCATGGATCTCGATGCAGGACTCCAACGATTCAACGAGGCTTCACACTCCGAGGCAACGGAACTGGCGCGAATCTGCCTGGATATTCCCCGGTGGGCAGACGAACTCGTGTCCGCCCGGCCGTACACCGATCGCGCCTCACTTCTCACCGCCGCCAGGTCGGGCTCGGGACCGCTCTCCGCGGACGAGATCGAGCAAGCCCTCGCGCACCATCCCCGAATCGGTGAACCCCCGGGAGGCGACGACGCCCAGGCGCACCTGGCACGCTCGGAGCAGTCGAACGTCGATTCGTCCGATGCGGCGGCGCAGAAGCGGCTCACCGACGGCAACCGCGCCTACGAGGACAAGTTCGGCCGGGTCTTCCTCGTCCGCGCCGCCGGCCGCAGCACGTCCGACATCCTCACCGCACTCGACCGCCGGCTCCTCAACGACGAGGACAGCGAATTAGCCGTTGTCGCAGAGGAACTGCGCGACATCGCCGCACGTCGGCTCGCCGGGATGCTGGACGCATGAGCGAGATCAGCCAGGTCACCACCCACGTGCTGGATGCGGCCGAAGGCATGCCCGCGCGGGAGGTGCCGGTCACGCTGACGGTCCAGCGGCAGTCCGACTGGATCACCGTGGCCGAGGCCGTCACCGACGACGACGGACGCGTCACGACCCTGGGTCCCGCCCGACTCGAGCCGGGCACCTACCGGATCGTCTTCGACACCGGACGCTATTTCGCCTCGAAGGGACGTCCGGCGTTCTACCCCGACATCACCATCACGTTCGCGCTGACCGACAGCGAACAGCACTACCACGTACCAGTCCTTCTCAGCCCGTTCGCATACTCGACCTACCGAGGGAGCTAATCATGAGCAAGATCGTGCTCGGCCAGAACCAGTACGGCAAGGCAGAAGTCCGGTTGGTCAAGATCACCCGGGACACGAAGCGACACGAGATCGAAGACGTCACCGTGACGTCGCAACTGCGCGGCGACCTCGACGCGGTGCACACCGACGGCGACAACGCGCACGTCGTGGCCACGGACACCCAGAAGAACACGGTGTACGCGTTCGCCCGCGACGGCGTCGGCTCGATCGAGACGTTCGCCATGCGGCTCGGACAGCACTTCACGGGGGAATTCGAGTGGATCACCGGCGGCCGGTGGGAGATCGAGCAGTACTCGTGGGCGCGGATCCCGGTCGACGGCGAGGGCCACGACCATTCCTTCGTCCGATCGAGCGACGAACGGCGAAACACCGTGGTCACCATCGACGGCGATCGGACGTGGATCGTGTCCGGTCTCAGCAACATGGTGGTGTTGAAGTCGACGGGCTCGGAGTTCCGAGGCTACCCGAAGGACAAGTACACCACGCTGCAGGAGACGTCCGACCGGATCCTCGCGACGTCGGTGAGCGCCCGGTGGCGGTACCTCACCACCGACGTCGACTTCGACAAGACCTTCGAGAACGTGCGGGCAATCATGCTGGAGGCCTTCGCCACGACGCATTCGCTCGCGCTGCAGCAGTCCCTGTTCCAGATGGGTTCGGCGGTACTCGAGGCGCACCCCGAGATCGCCGAGGTGAAGTTCTCGATGCCGAACAAACACCACTTCCTCGTCGACCTGGAACCGTTCGGACTCGACAACCCCGGCGAGGTGTTCTTCGCGGCCGACCGCCCCTACGGGTTGATCGAGGCGACCGTCGAGCGCGAGGACGCTCCCGACGCCGGCCGCGCCTGGGATTCCGTTCCCGGATTCTGCTAGGAGCGCGGCGATGAAGCGGATCGGACACCGGGTTGCCGGAACTCCCGGACCCGAGGACGAGCGTTTGCCGCTCGGAAAGTCGTATGTCTACGGTTTGCAGCACATCCTGACGATGTACGGCGGCGTGATCGCGCCTCCCCTGATCGTCGGCGGCGCCGCCGGACTGACCGGCGTCGAGATCGGACTGCTCGTGTCGGCGGCTTTGTTCGTCAGCGGTGCGGCCACACTGCTGCAGACCCTCGGCGTTCCGTATTTCGGGGCAAAACTTCCCCTCGTTCAGGGCATTTCCTTTGCCTCGGTGTCCACGATGGTGGCGGTGGCCAGCGGTCCGGGCGGACTGCGCTCGGTGTTCGGAGCCATCATGGTCGCCGGTGCGATCGGGCTGTTGATCAGCCCGTTCTTCTGCAGGATCGTGCGCTACTTCCCGCCGGTCGTCACCGGATCGATCATCACGGTCATCGGCATCTCCCTCCTTCCGGTCGCGGTGCGCTGGGCGATGGGCGGCAACGCCAAGGCTCCGGACTGGGGGTCGATGTCCAATATCGGATTCGCCGGGTTCAGCCTGTTCATCGTGTTGCTGGTGAGCCGGCTGGTGCAGGGAACCCTGTCGCGGTTGTCGATCCTGATCGGCATCGTCGTGGGAACCCTGTTCGCCGCGCTGATCGGCAAGGCCGACTTCGGTGCCGTCGGAAAGGGCGCGATCTTCGAACTGCCGCAGGTGTTCTCGTTCGGCACTCCCCTGTTCCAGATCGGCGCGATCATCTCGATGACGGTGGTGATCCTCGTGATCATGACCGAGACGACGGCGGACATCCTGGCCGTCGGCGAGATCGTGGAAACGAAAGTCGACGCCCGCCGGGTGGGCGACGGTCTTCGCGCCGACATGCTCGCCACCACCGTGGCACCGGTGTTCGGCACGTTCCCGGCCAGCGCGTTCGCTCAGAACGTCGGGCTGGTCGCGATCACCGGAATCAAGAGCAGATACGTTGTCGCGGCCGGAGGTTCAGTTCTGTTCGCTCTCGGACTGTTCCCCGTCCTGGGGCGACTGGTGGCGTCCGTGCCGCTGCCCGTCCTCGGCGGTGCGGGGATCGTCCTCTTCGGTTCGGTGGCCGCGAGTGGAATCCGGACACTGTCCAAGGTGTCGTACGACGGCAACCTCAACCTGGTGATCGTTGCGGTGGCCCTCGGATTCGGGGTCATTCCGATCGCGGTGCCCGAGTTCTACGCGGCCTTCCCGGAATGGGTGCACATCGTCTTCGACTCGGGAATCAGCGCGGCCAGCATCGTCGCGGTGCTGCTCAACATCCTGTTCAACGAGATCAAGGCCGGCAACCGGCCCACTCCCTCGGTGGTCTCGGCGGCGCCGCCCGTCCTCGTCCACCCAGCCGAGGACTCGGAGCACCCGGCAGACACGGCGCGCACCTCCGCCGTGCGCAATGAGTAAACAGGCAGGCCACCCCCTGGTCGGGCGGTGCGGTCGCGACGCTACCGGTCCGCGACTGCACCGCCCTCCCTGCGAAGATCGAGCAGGCGCATCACCCGTGTCGCACTCACCCCGTGAACGAGGACGGAGAGGACGACGGTGAAGGCCACCGTCGACCACAACCATTTCTCGTCGTCCACGCCGGCTTCCGCAGCGGCGTAGGCGAGATAGTAGATCGATCCGATTCCGCGAACCCCGAAGAACGCGGTGACCCGGCGCTCGGGCCCGGACATTTCCTCGCAGCCCAGAAGCGAAAGCCATCCCACCATCGGCCGGATGACGAACACGAGGGCTGCCGCGACGAGAACCCCGCCCCACGTCAGTCCGGTCAGCAGACCGGAGGTGAGCGCCACCCCCAGCAGGAGCAGGACGGCGAGGGTGAGCACGTGTTCGAGTTGCTCGATCAGGCTGTGCATCTCGGCGTGGTAGTCGTGGGCCCGCTCCGTCCGACGGATCGCGACGGCGCAGGCGAAGACGGCGAGAAAGCCGTATCCCCCGGCCAGTTCGGTGAGTCCGTACACGGCGAACGTGGCGGCGAGCGCGAAGATCGGTTCGCTGCGTTCGGCGAGGCGCATGTGTGTGATCGGGAAGCGGAAGACCGCGCGGCCGAACAGATCACCGGCAATCCACCCCAGGGCCGCGCCGATGACGACCTTGCCGATCAGCTCCCAGGCCACCCACTGCACGATCCACTGCTCGATCGGTCCCTTGCCGATCATGAACAGCGCCAGATACACGAACGGGAAAGCGAGAGCGTCGTTGAGCCCGGCCTCCGAGGTGAGCGCGAACCGGACCTCGTCGTCCTCCCGATGGGACTCGCCGCCCGAGGTGGGACCCTCCACCTGCACGTCGGACGCCAGAACCGGGTCGGTGGGCGCGAGGACGGCCCCGAGCAGGATCGCGACGGCGGGGGTCAGTGCCGCCACCCACCAGCCGAGCAGCGCGACAGCGGCGATTCCGAGAGGCATCGCGATGAGCAGCAGGCGCCACGTCGAATTCCACGTCCGCCAGCCCAGAGGCCTGTCGATCGCCAGTCCCACACCCATCAGGGCGACGATGACGCAGGTTTCACTCAGGTGCTCCGTCACAGCCGGATGCAGTGCCGGCGACAGGGTGTCCGTGCCCGACTCGCCGAGCAGCAGGCCGCCGCCGGCTCCGACCGCCAGGACGATCAGCGGCGCCGAGACGGCACGGTCCTGGAACAGGCGCGGAACGGTGGCCGCCAGCAGAAGAGCCAGTCCTGCCGTGAGATACACGAAATCGGTGTTCAGCGCGGTCCACCGCCTCCGCGTGGGGAAGATCCAGTCCGGTCGCCTCCGGTTACCCCCGTGCGCGAATCCGAACCAGCGCTGTCACCCCACCTCACCCCGCAGCAGGGACGCCATTCGTGCGTCGAACGCCACGAACAGCACCCGGGGGATTTCGGCGTCCGACTCACGGACGGCACCGACCGCCTGCCGGACGGCGTCGTCCGCGGGCCAGCCGTACACCCCGGACGAGATCAGCGGGAACGCGACGGACTGCGCGCCGAGATCGGAGGCCACCGCCAGGCTGCTGGTGTAGGCGCTGCGCAGGGTGGCCGACCGATCGTCCGACGCGGAGTACACGGGGCCGACCGTGTGGATCACCCATCGGGCCGGCAACCGGCCCGCCGTCGTCGCGACCGCCTGCCCCGCCGGGAGCCCGTCCTGCAGTGTGGTGGCCCGCAACTGCCTGCATTCGGCGAGGATCTCGGGGCCACCGGCCCGGTGGATGGCGCCGTCCACGCCACCACCGCCGAGCAGACCGGAGTTGGCGGCGTTGACGATGGCGTCGACCTCGACCGTCGTGATGTCACCCTGCACTACCTCGATGGTGGTCATCACCCCATTATCGCCGCGAGCTCACCGCGACCCGCACGATCAGTCCGGCGACCAGCGCCCAGAACGCGGACCCGATGCCGAGGATGCTCACCCCCGACGCGGCGATCAGGAAGGTGACGACGGCGCCTTCCCGTTCGCGGACGTCGTCGAGGGCGGAGGCCAGTGCCCCGCCGAGGGTGCCGAGGAGCGCGAGACCGGCGACCGCCTCCACGACGCCCTCAGGTGCCGCGGCGATGAGCGTGGCCACCGCGGCGGAACAGGCGGCGAGCACCAGGTAGGCCCAGCCTGCCGTGAAGGCCGCGACCCAGCGCTTTCTGGGATCGGGGTGTGCGGACGGTGCGGCGGCGAGGGCGGCGCTGATGGCGGCGAGGTTGATGGCGTGTCCACCGGCGGGCGCGCCCACCAGGGTCCCGACTCCGGTCGCCAGCATGGCCGGCCGCCACGGCACCCGGTAGCCGAACGAATTCATGACGGCGGTCCCGGGGATGTTCTGGGACGCCATCGTCACGATGTACAGCGGGATCGCGATCCCGATCATCGCCTGCCACGTCCAGGCCGGTGCAGTGACGTCGAGTCTCGGCAGGAGCGCGCTGGTGTCCAGCCCGTCGCTGCCGGAGGCGAGACCGATCGCGATCACCACTGCGGCAGCCGCGAACGCGGCCGGCACCGCCCACCGCGGCGAGTACCGCTGCAGAACCAGCCACACGAGAATCACGGGTGCGACGGCCAGCGGAGCGTCACGCAGCGCCAGCACCGGCGCCAGGCACAGCGGCAGCAGCACCCCCGCGAGCATCGCCTGCGCCAACGCCGACGGGATGGCCGCGATGAGCCGTCCCAGCCGCGGCCACAGTCCCGTGAGGATCACCGCCGCCCCCACGACGACGAACGCCCCGACCGCGGCCGGCCAGCCGCCGCTCACCGTCCCCGCACCGGCGAGGAGAGCGGCGCCCGGCGTCGACCACGCCAGCGTGATCGGCATGCGGTAGTGCCGCGACATCCACAGCATGCCCAGCGCCTGCGTCACACACAACGCCAGCAGTCCCGACGCGGCCTGGGCGGAGTTCGCTCCCACCGCCGTCAGTCCGGTGAGTACGACCGCGAACGAACTGGTGAAGCCCACCAGGGCGGTGACGATTCCGGCGCTGATCGGCTGGGCGGCGGAATCGGGTGAGCGCACATCGCTGTCGGGCACAGACATAGGACGCGATTCTGCCCGACGCATGGTCCGGGGGATCCGTGGCATTAGGGTCGGCACGGTGAAACACGACGACGCCCCCGCACTGCCGACGGCCGCCGACTTCCCCGCCCTGTGGCCGGTGCCGACCCGTTGGGCCGACAACGACCACTACGGGCACGTCAACAACGTCACGTACTACTCGTACTTCGACACGGCCGTCAACGGCTGGCTGATCGCGACGACGGGCACCGACATCCGCGATCTGCCCGCCATCGGCGTGGTCGCCGAGACATCCTGCAAGTACGTCAGCGAGCTGACGTTCCCGGACCGTCTGCAGGTGGGGTTGTCCGTCGAGAAGCTGGGCACCCGGAGCATCGTGTATGCGCTCGCGATCTTCCGCGAGAACGACGACGCGCTCGAACTCGCGGCTCTCGGCCGTTTCGTGCACGTGTACGTGGACGCGAAGACCCGGCGACCGGTGCCGATTCCTGCCGAAATCCGGAGCGCTGCAACCCTTCTGGTGGCGCCGGACGCCGTCTGAACGTCCGGCACGACCAGGCGGTTCAGCGCAGTCCCTCGGCCTCCGCCGTGGCCACCGCCCGGGCGATGATGCCGTCGATCAGCGCGACCGTGGGCGCACCGGTCTCGGCCTTGTTCCGGGGGTCGTCGATCACCCGGCGCAGGACGCCTTCGGCGATGATCGCCAACTTCCACAACGCCAGCACGTGCCAGTACCCGACATGCGTGACATCGCGTTTCGTGTGGTGGACGTAGGCCTCCACGAGGTCGGCCCGGGTGGGAAATCCCTCCAGAGTGGAGGCAGGGAACGGTCCGGCGTCCTCGTCGCCCGCCTCGGGCCAGTAGGCCAGCAATGCGCCGACGTCGGCGAGGGGGTCGCCCAGCGTGCACAGTTCCCAGTCGACCACTGCGACCACCTCACCTTCCTCGGGCGAGGTGATGACGTTGCTCAGGTGAAAATCACCGTGCACCAACGACAGTTCGGTCTGCTCCGGCATGTTGCGCTCGAGGATGCCCGCCAGGTCCTCGATCGCCGGGACGTCGCGGGTGCGGGACTTCTCCCACTGATCCGTCCAGCGCTTCAACTGCCTTGCCGCGTACGGCTTGTGACTGGCCAGATCCTCCAGCCCGGCATCTCCGAGATCGACCGCATGGATCTTCGCGAGAGCCTTCGGCATCGCCAGTCCGACGGCATTCCGCTGTTCGGGTGTCAGCTTCTTCGCCACGCCGATACTGTCGATCACCACCCCCGCGACGTAACTCATCAGCACGAGCGGCGCGTCCGTGACCTCCGGATCGTCGGTGAGCCCGAGGATCTTCGGCACCGGAACGTCGGATCCCTGCAGAGAGGACAGAATCCGATGTTCGCGGACCACGTCGTGCGCCGACGCGAGCAGATGTCCGAGCGGTGGCCGCCGCAGCACCCACCGACCACCACCCGCGTCGCTGACCGCGTACGTGAGATTCGACTGACCGTTCCCGATCCTCTCGAAGCTCAGCGGCGCGATCGCTCCCACGCCGAGTCCGGCAATCCACGCAGAAACGGCATCTTCGTTCAGCCCCACAGCATTCACGCGCTCGATGCTAACCGCTCGGAAGCCCGATGCGGAGGGAACCGGTCCGCACCGCAGGTCGCGGCCCTAGGGTGGCAACAGTGAGGCCGATTCGGCCGGAACTGGAGGGACCGACGTGGAAGTTTTCCTCATCGTGTGCGGCGTGCTCCTCGCCGTGAGTGCCGTCGCCGTGAGCATTCCCAAGCTGAGACTGAAGGGAACCGCGTGGACGGGGTTGCAATCCCGGGGCCTGAGCGGGCAACAGGTCCGGCTGATCGGCGTGGCGGAACTCGCCGGGGGTGTCGGCGTTCTCGTCGGCCTCTACTGGACCCCACTGGGAGTGATCGCGGCGGTGGCGCTGCTGATTCTCCTCTTGTGCGCAATCGGCTTTCACGTCCGGCACGGCGACTACGGCAACCCCGACACCCGGGCCGTCGCGATGCCCGCGGTGTACCTCGCGGTGCTGGCCGTCCTCGCCTCGATCGGGTTCGTGTTCGCGGGGTGATCCGGGTCCTCGGACCCTTGCAGCAACAACCTGGCGTCGGCTGTGTCCGAATTGATCATTAGACGCAGCATGACACCTCTGGACCCCCCGAAACTGGGCATTCTGCCCGAAGCCGGCGGTGCCACTTGCGCACTTCGCGTTCCCGTGGATGCTGTGAAGTAGGACACACACTTGTCCTACCGCAGTACCCGTCTCCTACGAACCCACAAGGTTCACGGACTCGACAACGCGAGGTGACCCCGATGGTCGACAAGATTGCCTATCCGGTCCAGCTCATCCAGCCGGACGGCCGACGGGTCTTCAGACCCGACTACACGAGCCTGGTCCGCGACATCGGACCCGACCAACTGCGCGGCCTCTACGAGGACCTCGTGGTCGCGCGTCGGATGGATGTCGAAGCGGTCGCCCTGCAACGCCAGGGCGAACTGGGACTCTGGGCCCCCATGCTCGGGCAGGAAGCCGCACAGGTCGGCTCCGCCCGCGCCCTCCGCCCCGACGACTACGCGTTCATCAGCTACCGCGAACACGCCGTCGCCTACTGCCGGGGCGTGGACCCGGGGGTGATGACCCGCATGTGGCGGGGATGCGCCCATTCCGCATGGGATCCGAGTGCCGTGAACGTGACGAATCCCGCGATCGTCGTCGGCTCCCAGGGGCTGCACGCCACCGGCTACGCCATGGGCGCCCACCTGGACGGCGCGGAGATCGCGACGATCGCCTATTTCGGCGACGGCGCCACCAGTCAGGGCGACCTCGCCGAGGCCCTCGGCTTCTCGATGAGCTTCAACGCGCCGGTCGTATTCTTCTGCCAGAACAACCAGTTCGCGATCAGCGAACCGGTCCACCTGCAGAGTCCCGTCCCCATCGCGCAGCGCGCCGCCGGGTACGGCATGCCCGCCCTCCGAGTGGACGGCAACGACGTTCTCGCGGTCCTCGCGGTCACCCGCCAGGCCACTCAGCGGGCGCGCGAAGGCAGTGGGCCGACCTTCATCGAGGCCGTCACGTACCGGATGGGCCCCCACACCACGTCGGACGATCCCACCCGGTATCGGGCGGCAGCCGAGACCGAGGTCTGGAAGGCCCGCGACCCGATCGACCGGATGAGGCGCCTCCTCGACCGGGAGGGCCTGCTCGACGACACGTTCCTCGCCGGGGTGCAGGCCACCGCCGACGACGTCGCGGCGCGACTGCGGTCCGGGACCATCGGCGCTCCCGATCCGGAGCCGCTCGACCTGTTCGAGCACGTGTATTCCACCGACCACCCACTCATCGACGAGGAGCGCGAGCAGTACGCCGCGTACCTCGCGGGCTTCGCAGGCATCGAGGAGGCACTGTCATGACCACCACCACACTGTCGCTCGGCGCCGCACTCAACGCAGGCCTCCGGCGCGCCCTCGAACACGACCGCAAGGTCGTGATCATGGGTGAGGACGTCGGACGCCTCGGCGGGGTCTTCCGCGTCACCGACACCCTGCAGAAGGATTTCGGCGACAACCGGGTCATCGACACCCCCCTCGCCGAGTCCGGCATCATCGGCGCCGCGTTCGGCATGGCCCTGCGCGGCTACCGGCCCGTCTGCGAGATCCAGTTCGACGGCTTCGTCTACCCCGCGTTCGACCAGATCGTGTCCCAGGTGGCCAAGATTCACTACCGCACGCAGGGCCGGGTCACCGCGCCCCTCACGATCCGGATCCCGTACGGCGGCGGCATCGGCGCGGTCGAGCACCATTCGGAGTCGCCGGAGGCCTACTTCGCTCACACCGCCGGACTGCGCGTCGTGACTCCCAGCAACCCGGCGGACGCGTTCCACATGATCCAGCAGTCCGTCGCGGCGGACGACCCGGTGGTGTTCTTCGAACCGAAGCGGCGGTACTGGGACAAGGCCGAGTTCGACGTGGACGCCGAACCGGACCTGCCACTGCACCGGGCCCGGGTGACCAGGGAGGGCACGGACGCCACCGTCGTCGCGTACGGTTCCGTCGTGCCGACGGCCCTGTCGGCCGCGTCCATCGCCGCCGACGAGGGGCACTCCCTCGAGGTGATCGACCTGCGCTCCCTCGCGCCGATCGACTTCGACACCATCGAGGAGTCGGTTCGCAAGACCGGAAGACTCGTCGTCGCGCACGAGGCGTCGACGTTCCTCGGCCTGGGCGCGGAGATCGCCGCCCGCATTTCCGAGCGGTGCTTCTACCAGCTGGACGCGCCGGTCCTGAGGGTCGGCGGATTCGACGTTCCGTATCCCCCGGCGAAACTGGAACTGCACCATCTGCCGGACGCCGACCGCCTGCTCGACGCGGTCGATCGCAGCCTCGCGGCCTGATCGCACCCATCGGAGGAAGGAGCCGTCCGTTGGCGCAGGAATTCCGCCTACCCGATCTCGGTGAGGGGCTGACGGAGGCCGAGCTGGTCTCCTGGGCCGTCGAGGTGGGCCAGACGATCGAACTCAATCAGGTGATCGGAGAGGTCGAGACAGCGAAGGCGCTCGTCGAGTTGCCTTCGCCGTACGCGGGTGTCGTGGAGGAACTGCTGGTTCCGGCTGGCGCGACAGTGCCGGTCGGGACGCCGATCATCCGGATCGCGACGGATGCGGCCACCGAGGAACCTCCCGCGCGCACGCCCGTTCTGGTGGGGTACGGGCCCGAGGCCGCCGCCGAGAGCAAACGGGCCCGGCGGAAGCTGGTGGCCACTCCGGAGACCGGCACGTCCGGCCCGGACCGTCGGCGCCCCGACGCCTCGCCGGCAGCCCGGGCGGCCGCACGTGAACTCGGGGTCGAGCTCGCCGCTGTCGCGGGGACGGGGCCGTCCGGCGCCGTCACCCGGAACGACGTCGAATCCCACGCGGGTTCGGCCGGGCAGTCCGTGCCGTCGACGCCGGGCTCGCCGGAGCCGCCGGAGCGCGAGACCCGCACCCCGATCCGCAGCGTCCGGAAGCAGACCGCGGCGGCGATGGTCCGCAGCGCGTTCACCGCCCCGCACGTCACCGAATTCGTGACCGTCGACGTGACCCGGTCGGTGGAACTGCTCGACCGCCTGCGTGACCTCCCCGCTTTCGAGGGACTGTCGGTGACACCACTGAGCCTGGTCGCGAAGGCGATGATCGTCGCGCTGCGCGAGAACCCGAGCCTCAACGCCTCGTGGGACGAGGAGAACCAGGAGATCGTCACCAAGCACTACGTCAATCTCGGCATCGCCGCGGCCACGCCCCGCGGTCTGGTCGTCCCCAACATCAAGGAGGCGCAGTCGCTGAGCCTGCTCGAACTGTGCCGCGCGATCACCGAACTGACCGCGACCGCGCGCAGCGGCAGAGCCGAACCCGCGCAGCTGACCGGCGGCACCGTGTCGATCACCAACGTCGGAGTGTTCGGTGTCGACGCGGGCACACCCATCCTCAACCCCGGCGAATCGGCCATCCTCTGCCTGGGCAGCGTCACCAGGCGACCGTGGGTGCACGAGGACGAACTCGCGGTGCGGTGGGTCACCACCCTGAGCGTGTCGTTCGATCACCGGGTGGTCGACGGCGAGCAGGGGTCGAGGTTCCTGTCGTCCGTCGCGGCGATGCTGCACGATCCCGCCTCACTGCTCGCGCACCTCTGATCCTCGGTACGTTTGGTCGGTGAGCACTTCCCGAGCGTCCGCGGTCGACACGCGTCCACCAGTGACCGAGCCGCTCCGCCGGGCTCGTGCGGGAACGTTCGGGATCTTCGGGATCAACGGGTTCCTGCTCGGCATGTGGGTCGTGCACATTCCGGCGATCGAGGACCGGACCGGCATCAGCCACTCCACGCTGGGTTCGCTGCTGCTCCTGCTCGCGGTCGGCGCGATCGGCGGCATGCAGGTCAGCGGTCCACTGGCCGACCGGTTCGGCAGCAGGCGCATGGTGATCATCGCCGGACTCTTCCTGTCGGCCGCCACCGTGGGCCCGGGGCTGGCGTCCGCGGCCTGGCAACTCGGTCTCGCCCTGCTCGTGTTCGGCTTCGCCAACGGCGCACTGGACGTGTCGATGAACTCGCAGGCCGTCGAAGTCGAGCAGCGGTACGGACGGCCGATCATGTCGGCGTTCCACGCCCTGTTCTCCGTGGGCGGGGTGGCAGGATCGCTGCTCGGAGCGGCGACGCTCGCCGCCGGGTGGGCACCCGTGACGGCGTTGCTGGTCGCCGGGGCTGTCGGGGTCGTCACCGTCGCCGCGGGCTCGCGGTGGCTGATGGCGGACCGTCCCCGCTCTCGGCACGACACCGCTCCCGCCGAGAAGGCACAGGGCCGGCTGTCCACCCGGGTCCTCGCGCTCGGTGGCATCGCCTTCGTCCTCATGCTGTCGGAGGGGGTCGCGAACGACTGGAGCACCCTGCAGGTCAAGGAACACCTCGGAACGTCCGATTCCGTCGCCGCCCTCGCGTTCGGAGCCTTCTCCGTGATGATGACGGTGGGCCGGTTCACCGCGGACCGTGTGAGCGGCGCGCTCGGTCCCGTCGCCGTCGTCCGCTACGGCACCCTGATCGCCGCCCTGGGAATGCTGCTCGTCGTCGTCTCGGGGCTGCTCCCGCTCACCGTCCTGGGCTGGGCGCTGTTCGGCCTCGGGTTGTCGGGTTGCGTCCCCCAGATCTTCACCGCCGCGGGGAACCTCGGCGCGGGTTCCGCGGGCACCAACATGTCCCGGGTGGTCGGGCTGGGGTACGTCGGATTCCTCGCCGGCCCGGCCACCATCGGCTGGATCACCCAGGTGGTTCCGCTCACCGTCGCGATGGTGGTGCCCCTGGTCTGCGTGCTCGTGGCCGCCACGTTCGCGGGGACGGTCCGGCGCACCTGACACGCTCGCCGCACGAACAGGACCGTTCACCGACCTCACAGCGGCCTCTCATCGATCGTTCAGCGTCGGTTGGCACACTGTGTGTCGTGACCGAATCGACTAGCAGGCTGCGTCTCAGTCTTCGTCGCCTCGCCTTCGCCGCGGCGGGTGTGGCGGCACTGTGCGCGCTGTACCTCATCCGCCCCGAATCGTCGGGTCTCGTCCTCCCTGAGGCACTCCGACCCGTCGCCGATCCTGTGATCCAGGCGATCGACGTCACCACGGTGCTCGCAGCGACCGTCGTCCTCGCCATCGTCGCGGCGATGCGAAAACTTTCGTACGGCATGGGTGCGGTACTGCTGCTGTGTATCGGCGCGAATCTCACCAGCGCCGCAGTCCGGGCATGGGAATCGGATGCACCGTCGGTGCTCCTGCCGAGCGGACACGTCGTCGCCGTCACCGCGCTGTACGGTTCGGCGCTGCTGGTGTCGGCGCCGCGGTTTCGGCCCGTCATCGCGGGCCTGGGTTTCGCCGTCGTCCTCGGTGCCGCGGGGGCCGCCGCGCTGATCGAACCGATCGGCATCTTCGGCCTCGCGGCCGGCCTGATGATCTTGGCGATCTGGTGGGCGCTGGCGTCCACCCTGATGCTGTACTCCCCCGTCGCCGCCGAGCGTGAAGAGCGACGGCCCGACACCGCGGCCATCGCCTTCTCCCGGCACCGCGGCAGTCTGCGCCTCTGAGGCGCTTCGCGCCCGTGCGCCTTTCTGGTAGCTGGTGCTACGAAAAAGGCGCACGGGCCCGGAGGGCCTACAGGGCCTTGAGTTCCTCGGTGACCTCGGAGACCGACTTCTTCGCGTCCCCGAAGAGCATGGAGGTGGTGTCGGCGAAGAACAGCGGGTTGTCGATGCCGGCGAAGCCGGAGTTCATCGACCGCTTCAGCACGATCACCGACTTCGACTGATCCACATTCAAGATGGGCATCCCGTGGATCGGCGACGACGGGTCGTTGCGGGCGGCGGGGTTGGTGACATCGTTCGCACCGATCACCAGGGTGACGTCGGTGCGGGCGAACTCGTCGTTGATGTCGTCCATTTCCTTCATCGCGTCGTACTCGACGTCGGCCTCGGCGAGCAGCACGTTCATGTGCCCGGGCATCCGGCCCGCCACCGGGTGAATGGCGTACTTGACCTCGACACCCTTCGACTCGAGCAGCTTGGCCATGTCCTTGACCGCGTGCTGGGCCTGCGCGACGGCCAACCCGTAGCCGGGGACCACGATCACCTGGTTGGCGTACGCCATCTGGATCGCCGCATCCGCCGCCGAGGTGGACTTCGCCGTCTTCACGGTCCCGTCCCCGACCGCCGCCGCGACGCCGCCGCCACCGAACCCGCCGGCCACGATCGCCGGGATGGACCGGTTCATCGCCTTCGCCATCAGGTTGGTCAGGATCGAACCCGACGCACCGACGATCATGCCGGCCACGATCATCGCCTGATTATTGAGCGCCAGACCGGCGGCCGCCGCGGACAGACCCGTCAACGCGTTCAGCAGCGAAATCACCACGGGCATGTCGGCGCCGCCGATCGGCAGCACCACCATCAACCCGAGCACCGCCGCCAGCACCAGCACCCCCACGATCCACCACTGCGACGTGGGTCCGGTCGGCTCGATGGCCTTGATTCCGATGGCCACCGCCAATGCGACGGCCCCGATCAGCAGCACCGCATTGAGCGGTTGCTGCAGCTTGCCGATGCCGATCGGCCGGCCCGGCAGGGTTTCCTGCAGCTTGAGGAACGCGATCACCGAACCCCAGAAGGAGATCGACCCGATGATCGCCGCGAACAGCGACGCGATGACGATGTGCACCGTCGGCGACTCACCGTGTTGGAAGGCGGTGAACCCGTCCGAGTCCAGGAACTCGGCGTACGCGATCAACGCGACCGTGCCGCCACCGACACCGTTGAACAGTGCCACCAGCTGCGGCATCGCGGTCATCTTCGTCCGCAACGCCGGCGGCACACCCAGGATCACACCGATCACCAGACCGGCGACGATCAGCACCCAGTTGGAGGTGTCCCGGATCGCGATCAGAGTGGCGACCACCGCGACACCCATGCCGACCGCGGCGATCTGGTTACCGCGGACCGCGGTCTTCGGGCCGGTCAGGCCCATCAGACCGTAGATAAACATCGCGAACGCCACGATGTACAGAACGTTGACCAAGTACTCCATTACCGGTCCCCACCCTTCTCAACAACAGCAGCAGCGGCGGGGGCGGCGGGCTTGGACTTGAACATCGCCAGCATCCGGTCGGTGACCACGAAACCACCGACCACGTTGATCGTTCCGAAGACCAGGGCGACGAACAGGATCACCTGCAGGCCCCACGGCGGGTTCTCGACCTTGCCGAGCACCACCAGTGCACCCAGCACGACGATGCCGTGGATGGCGTTGGTGCCCGACATCAGCGGGGTATGCAACGTGTTCGGGACCTTCGAGATGACCGCGAACCCCACGAACCCGGACAACACCAGGATCGCGATGTTCGCCAACAATTCGGTATACATCTAGGACACACCCTCCTCACGGGTGACGCAGGACGCGGCGAGGACCTCGTCCGAGAAATCGGGGGCCAGCGCCCCGTCGACGAGCATCAACTCGAGCAGCGCGGAGATGTTCTTCGAGTACAGCTCCGAGGCGTGCTCGGGCATGCTGGCGGGCAGGTTCAGCGGCGAGCAGATCGTCACCCCGTGCTTGACCACGGTCTGACCGGGCTCGGTGAGCTCGCAGTTACCGCCGGTCTCCCCGGCCAGGTCGACCACCACGGAGCCGGGCTTCATGCCCTCCACCGCGGCCGCGGTCACCAACCGCGGCGCCGGACGGCCCGGCACCAGGGCGGTGGTAATGACCACGTCGAAGCCCTTGATCGCGTCCTCGAGCGCCTGCTGCTGCTGCGCCCGCTCCGCCTCGGTCAGCTCGCGGGCGTAGCCGCCCTCACCGGCGGCGTCGATCCCGAGATCGAGCCACTGGGCACCGACCGAGCGGACCTGGTCGGCGACCTCCGGGCGCACGTCGTAGCCGGTGGCCCGGCCCCCGAGACGCTTCGCCGTCGCCAACGCCTGCAGGCCGGCGACACCGACACCGAGGACCAGCACCGTCGCCGGCTTGACGGTGCCGGCGGCGGTGGTGAGCATCGGGAAGAACCGGGTCGACTCCGACGCCGCGAGCAGCACCGACTTGTAGCCGGACACGTTCGCCTGCGACGACAACGCGTCCATCACCTGGGCGCGGGAGATACGCGGGATCGCCTCCACCGCGAACGCCTGCACCCCGGCCGCCTTCAGCGCGGCGACCTGATTGTCCTGGTTGCGGGGGGCGAGGAACCCGATCAGGGTCTGCCCGGCACGCAACCGGCCCACTTCCTCGTCCGATGGCGGCGCGACCTTGACGATCACGTCCGCCGACCACGGGTCGGCAATGGCGGCTCCTGCCAATTTGTACAACTCGTCCGGGATCAGCGCGCCCAAACCGGCACCCGACTCGACCACCACGTCGACGCCCTTGGCGATCAACGACGCCACGATCTTCGGCACCAACGCGACCCGACGCTCACCGTCGTTCGACTCCCGAACGACGCCGACCGTCGGGCGCGCGGTGGACGCGCTCTGCGATGTATCCATGTATCGACTTCCTGCGGTAGATGGTGTGTGTGCCGCGACGAGCGGCGATCAACCGATGATGAGCGGAAATATTTCCCCCGACTCGACTGAGTTAGCTGATAGTAGCCAGAGAAAGCGTGACGTAGGGAACAGAGAAGTCCGTGGGTAGGCGTCTGAATCGAGTCCGAACAGTCGTTCTCACAGATCTTTCTGCTCGTTTGTGAACCCGGTCACAGGGTGTTTCGTCGTAGTCTGACGGTAGACAGCCGCACGGAAGCGGAGGTTCGGCCATGAGCACACCGAAGGAACGGAGCGCGGAGGACGTCACCGCGAATCCACCGGTCGTCGTCGAGCGGGTCTACGACCATCCGACCGAGGGCGACGGACTCCGACTGTTCGTGGACCGGCTCTGGCCGCGGGGGCTCCGCAAGGACGCGTTCCATTTCGACGACTGGGCCAAGGACCTCGCACCGTCGACGGAGCTGCGTCACTGGTACTCGCACGACGTCGCCGCATTCAGCGAGTTCCGCGAGCGGTACGTCCACGAGCTCGACTCACCGAGCGGACGGAAGGCTGTCGCGCGGGTGCAGGAACTCGCGCAGGGGCGGCCGATCGTTCTCCTGACCGCGACGAAGGACGTCAGCCACAGTCACGCCGAGGTGCTCGCCGAATACATGCTGGATCGGTTGTGACCGCCCACCGCGACGACGCCGCGCCCATCACCGAACCGGACGACGACCTCGGCGGCGACCCCGTCTGCTGGCTCGACCGCGTGTGCCCCGACTGCGGGTTGTTCCTCACCGACCACACCGCGGGCACCTGCCCGCGCTGCGGGGGGCGCGGGACAGGTGACGGGCGGGACAGGTGACGTGCCGGAATTCAGCCGGCGTTCAGGTACCGGGCACGGAGTTTGTGCTTGACGAGTTTGCCGGTGGGTGTGCGCGGCAGGTCGTCGGAGAAGTCGATGCTGCGCGGTGCCTTGAAGTGACTCACCCGGTCGCGCACGTAGTCGAGTAATTCGCGGGCGACGGCATCGGACGGTTCCACCCCCTCGACGAGTTGCACGACGGCTTTGACCTGTTCGCCCATCTCCTCGTCGGGCACGCCGATCACCGCGACGTCGAACACCTTGGGATGCATCGTGAGAACGTTCTCCGACTCCTGCGGGTAGATGTTCACCCCACCGGAGATGATCATGAACGCGGCGCGGTCGGTGAGATAGAGGAAGCGGTCGGAGTCGATGTACCCGATGTCGCCGCTCGTGGTCCACGTCGGATGGTCGGGGTGCGTCGCGGATTCGGTCTTGGCCGGGTCGTTGTGATATTCGAACGGCCGTTCCTCCCTCTCCCAGTAGACGGTCCCGATGTCACCGACGGGTACGTCCGCACCGTTGTCGTCGCAGATGTGGACGATGCCCATGACCCCGTCGTGGCCGACCGATCCCGGCTTCGCGAGGGCCTGGGCGCTGTCGATGAACGTGGCACCGGCGCCTTCGGTGGACGCGTAGTACTCGTGGATCACCGGGCCCCACCACTCGATCATCGAACGCTTCACGTCGGGCGGGCACGGCGCCGCCGCGTGGATCGCCACCTTCAGACTCGACACGTCGAACTTGTCGCGAACGTCCTTGGGCAGCTTGAGCATCCGGACGAACATCGTCGGGACCCACTGGCTGTGGGTCACCCGGTACTCCTCGATGAGCCGCAGCGCCTCCTCGGCGTCGAAGCGGTCCATCAGGACGATCGTGCCGCCGACGGACGTGATGGTGCCGCAGAAGCGCAGCGGCGCTGCGTGATACAGGGGTGCGGGGCACAGATAGACGGTGTCGGAATCGAATCCGTACATCGGGGCGAACACGGCGGTGTACGGATCCGTGGTGGTGTCCACCTCGCCCTCGGGCAGAGCGGGTTTGATCCCCTTGGGCCTGCCGGTGGTGCCCGAGGAGTACAGCATGTCCTGCCCGCGGGGCTGCGAATCGAGCGGTTCGGCCGACTGCGCCGCCACGGCGTCGTCGTAGCTGTCGAATCCGTCGAGTTCGCCGCCGTACACGAGACGGTGACGGATGCGGGGCAGCTGATTCTCCTCGCGCGGCACGGCGCCGCCCGCATCGGCGGACACGATGAGCACCTCGGCTCCGCAGTCGTCCACGACGTAACCGGCTTCCTCCGGGGTGAGATGCCAGTTCACCACGGTGATGTACAGCCCGGATCGCAGCGCCGCCCAGTACACCTCGAGAACCCGGAGGTCGTTGCTCGACACGAGCGCCAGGTGGTCGCCGACCTTCAGGCCGAGCGAACGCAGGTGCCGTGCGAGGCGGGTGGACCGCTCGTCCAGCTCCCGGTAGGTCAGCTGCTCCCCCGTCGAGGGACGAATGACAGCGGGCTTGTCCGGGGTGGTCGCCACGAAGTTTCCAGGGAACATCCGCACTCCTTTTGTTAATGGAGATTCTCACCATCGGTCTACCACACCGAACCCGGGCCGGGGAGGCCTTCGACGCCGTCACCGGCGCATTCGTCCGCCCGCGGCGAAAACCCTCGGACGCGTCGGCGGGAGGTCCTAGAGTTGAGGCAAAAGGAGGCGTACGACCCGTGAATGCCCTGCAGAAGGAACCGATCCTCGACGCATTGTTCGAGGAATGGGACGTACTCGACGACGTGCTGTCCACGTTGTCCGGCGACGCGTGGTTCACGCCCACCGCGCTGCCGGGCTGGACCGTCCACGACGTGACCGCGCATCTCATCGGCACGGAGTCGCTCCTCGCCGGAATCTCCGCACCGCACACCAGTATCGACGTCCGCGGCCTCGCGCACGTGCGCAACGCGATCGGTGCGTTCAACGAAGAGTGGGTCGAAGGGCTGCGGGGCTGCTCCGGCCCCGAGATGCTCGAGCGTTTCCGGGTGATCGTGGCCCGCAGGCGGTCGGAGCTGAGCGAGATGACCGACGAGGCGTTCGAGGCCGAGACCACCACACCGGTCGGTCCGGCTCCCTACCTCCGGTTCATGCGCATCCGCGTGTTCGACTGCTGGATGCACGAGCTCGACCTGCGCGACGCCCTCGCGCTGCCCGGCGACGAGGGCGGCCTGCGCGGGGAGACGGCGTTCGAGGAGATCGCGGGCGCTGTCGCGTTCCTCGTCGGCAAGCGCGGTAAGGCCCCGGACGGGTCGAGGATCACCCTGGAGCTGACGGGACCGCTCGCGCGGAACATTCACGTCGCCGTCGACGGCAGAGCCGCGGTGGTCGACGCACTGCCGTCCGAGGCCACCGCGACCGTGACTCTCGACTCCCGGCTGTTCACCCGGTTGGCGGGCGGCCGGACGACGGCGGCCGATCACCGCGACGAGATCGCGTTGAGCGGCGACACCGCCGTGGGCAAGAGGATCGTCGACAACCTCGCGTTCACGATCTGACCGCGGTGCGCCTGTTCCTGTCTTCGTATCGGTTCGGTGCGGATCCCGCGCCGCTGCTGTCGCTCGTCGGCCGCCCGGGGCGTGTGGGGGTGATCGCCGCGGCCGCGGACGCGTGGCCGCGGACGGCGCGGACGTCCGCGGTCGTGAGTGACGTGATGCCGCTGACGCGGCTGGGCTTCACCCCGGAAGAGGTGGATCTGCGCGACTACATCGGCAGCGACGGGCACGCGCGTTCGGCCGTGCTGAGGGAGCGGCTGGCGGGGTTCGGCATGCTGTGGGTGCGCGGTGGGAACACGTTCGTGTTGCGCGCGCAGATGGCCCGGAGCGGCGCGGACCGGGTGATCCCGGAACTACTGCTGGGGGATTCGCTGGTGTACGCCGGCTACAGCGCGGGGGCGTGTGTGATGACTCCGACGCTGCACGGTCTCGACTCCTCCGATGACCCGGCGGAGGTGGTCGCCACCTGCGGCATGGAGCCGCTCTGGGACGGTCTGGGCGTGGTGGGCTTCGCGATCGTGCCGCATCACCCGCCTGCGGAGCTTCCAGGGGCCGAAGACGCCGTCCCCTTGGAGGACGCGGCAGCCGTTCGGCGCACTGTCACCGCTTTGAGGCTCGCCGGCATCGAGTACCGCACTTTGACGGACGATCAGGCGATCGTCGTGAACGGAGATCGAACCGAACTCGTGTGACGACGGCGAGCCCTGCGACGGGAAGGCCTTCAGCCGAAGACGGCGACCGGCACGGACGGAGTGAACGGGGCGACGCGGTCGAGTGCGGCCCAGGTGACCTCGCAGCGCTTGGCGGTGACTTCGTCCGCGTCGGCGAGGAGCGTGTTCAGGAGGGTCTTCGGGTTCAGGCGCCATTCCTGCACCATGGACCGAACTTCCTCGTTGGTGAACAACCCCGAACCGGCCAGTGCGAAGATCCATTCGTCGAACTCGCCACGGTGGATCTGTTCGATGGAATCGTAGTCGATACCACCGTCGAGGAACTCGTACGAGAACATCGCGGAGATGTAGCTGCTGGGATCTCGGTGGAGTGCATTCATCGGTGCGGGTCCTTCCAGGGTCGGTGCGGCAAAACCCGGCCCCAACCGTGTTCTAGCTCACATTTCGTGAGAATCTCCGTTTGGGTGTAACGCCTCGCCGGTGTTTGACGATGCAAGACGCTAACCCGTAGAAGTGAGTTTTTGCATTGCCTGGTCGATACGATCCGGTAACGGAGTGACGAATGTGACCTGTGTTACACCCGATTCGTCCGGTTCCTCGCGGTTCGCGGGACGCCCCTACCTGCATTTTCTCCTCCGGACCCGGTTGCATACCCCATCGCCGGAACCCCGGAAAAAATTCACCCCCCTGATCCCACATCGTGAGACTCCTACGCGTAAGTAACTAACAGATGGACTATTGGGATCTCACTTCCAGGCCGAACGTCCAGGTTGGAGCGATATCCGCATAAGCCGGTCGGAATCGGTTCAGTTGGACGCCTGACCAATTCGAGGACACCCGAGGCCCACTGGGTTACCGTCGGGGCGCCCGACACCCGCATTTCAGGAGTCACGATGACGGTCACCGACGACGCACTCGCGACGCTCGCCGCCGCGCTCCCCCAGGGGTGTCTCGTCACCGATCCGGACATCCTGGTCTCCTATCGCCAGGACTGGGCGCGCGACCCCGATGCCGTCCTCCCCCTCGCCGTCGCCCGCCCCGCGACCACCGAGGAAGTCCAGGTGGTGATGCGCTGGGCGACCGAGCACCGGGTCCCCGTGATCCCACGCGGGGCGGGATCCGGGCTCAGCGGCGGCGCCACCGCCGTGGCGGGGTGCGTGGTGGTCAGCACCGAGCGCATGCGCCGGATCGAGGTGGACCCGGTGACACGGATCGCCGTCGTCGAACCGGGACTGCTCAACGCGGAGGTCAAGGCCGCGGCCGCCGAGCACGGACTCTGGTACCCACCGGATCCGTCGTCGTTCGAGATGTGCTCGATCGGCGGCAACGTCGCGACCAACGCCGGCGGCCTGTGCTGCGTCAAGTACGGCGTCACCACCGACTACGTCCTCGCGCTGCGCGTGGTCCTCGCGGACGGGACGGACGTGCGCCTGGGCGGACCGCGACTGAAGGACGTGGCCGGCCTGTCGCTGACCAAGCTGTTCGTCGGGAGCGAGGGAACCCTCGGCATCGTCACGGAAGCGACACTGAGGCTGATCCCGGCCCAGCCGCCGTCGAGCACCCTCGTCGCGTCGTTCACCTCCGTCCAGGCCGCCGCCGACACGGTGCTGGCCATCACCCGCACGCTGCGGCCGTCGATGCTCGAATTCATGGACCGCGCCTCGATCGGCGCCGTCGAGGACGCGCTGAAGATGGGCCTGGACCGGACGGCGGAGGCGATGCTCATCGCCCGCTCGGACGCGCCCGGTGCGATTGCGGCCGAAGAGATTTCCGTGATGGCGGACGCGTGCACAGCGAACGGCGCGTCCGAGGTATTCACCACCGACGACCCCGAGGAGGGCGAAGCCTTCGCCGCGGCAAGACGATTCGCGATCCCCGCGGTCGAGAGACTCGGCAGCCTGCTCCTCGAGGACGTCGGGGTCCCGCTCCCCAAACTGCCTGCGCTGGTGGAGGGAATCGCTGCCATCTCCCGCGAGCGTGACGTGATGGTGGCGGTGATCGCGCACGCGGGCGACGGAAACACGCACCCGCTCATCGTGTTCGACCCCGAGGACGCCGCGATGGCCGAGCGTGCCCACCTCGCCTTCGGCGAGATCATGGACCTCGCAATCTCTCTCGGCGGCACGATCACCGGCGAGCACGGCGTGGGTCGGCTGAAGAAGGCCTGGCTGCCCGACCAGTTGGGCGAGGACGTCATGGAATTGACGCATCGGATCAAGAACGCACTGGACCCACTGGGGATCCTCAACCCCGGAGCGATTCTGTAGCTACACGGTCCGGGATGCGATACCCAATGGTTACCCAAGGGGCTGGTGTGGCAGGTGAGGTATTGCTAGCGTGACCGGACCCGACTCGATTCCTCGCAGAGAGGTGCGCTCGTGACCAGACTCCGCCGTGTCGCCTCCCTGGCGATGCCCGCCTTACTTGCTTCTACCTGCACGTTTTTCACGATGACGCCCCCTGTAGCGACGGCGGCGCCGTGCCTCGGCGGAACCGGCAGCCTCGGATCGAGCGGCTCCAACCAGGGCATCAACCCCATTCCCTGGCTCAACGGAAGTGACGGTCGCCTTCCCGAGCTGCGTGGCAAAACTCAGGCTATCGCGCACATCACCGGGCCGCGCAGCTCCAACGACACGATCGGCAGGTTCCGGGTGCTCGGCACCGACCTCGGCATCATGTGGGACAACGGCGGCGGTGAGATCCTCACCGCGTTCGGTGACACCGTCGGGCTGAGCGACAACCCGCTGTGCGGTCTTGTCGGCGACTGGCGCAGCAACATCCTGTTGCGCAGCTCCGACAAGGACCTCACCGACGGGATGCGCATCGACAATTCCCCGGTCGATACCCCGAACCATTCCAAGGAGATCATCCAGAGCAAGAAGATCCCGGGTGTGGAGCAGACCGTCATCCCCACCACCGGCATCTCGGTCGGTGAGGGTCCCGGGGCGACGCAGTACATCAACTACATGTCCGTGCGGAGCTGGGGCGCCCCCGGCGAGTGGGACACCAACGCGTCCGGCATCGCGTACTCCGTGGACAACGGCGAGAACTGGGTCACCGACCCTCTGACGCTGCGGCCCAACGTCCCGGGTACGGGCGCCGAGAACTTCCAGATGGGCTCGTACGTCAAGCACGACGGATTCGTCTACGCGTTCGGCACGCCGTCGGGTCGATCCGGCGACGCCCGGCTGTCGCGGGTGAAGGAAGCGGACATCCGGAACCTCACGCTGTACGAGTACTGGGACGGCAAGGCGTGGGTGAAGGCCAACGCCACCGTCGCCGCACCGGTCATCCCCGGACCCGTCAGCGAGTTGTCGGTGCAGTTCAACCAGTACCTCGGTCAGTTCGTGGCGATGTACACCGATGCCGGCAATTCGGTGGTCATGCGCCGGTCCGACCACCTCGAATCCGGCTGGAGCGAACCCGAGGTGCTGGTGAGCAGCCGGGACGTGCCGGAGCTGTACGGCGCGTACATGCACCCGTGGTCGCAGGGATCCGATCTGTATTTCCTGGCCACCACCTGGTCGGACTACAACGTCATGCTGCTGCGCACCAACCTCGCGGACTGACGGTAATCTGCGAGTGACAGCGTGCGCGGGACAGCGCGCACGCCACACGAGCAGAGGAGCGGTCTGTGGCGGCCACGGTGGAGCACGACGTGTCGGAATCCCGGTTCGAGATCTACCTCGACGGCCAGCTGGCCGGATACGCCGACTATTTCGAGCGGAACGGGGCCCGCGACTTCCACCACACCGTGACGTACCCCCAGTTCCGCGGTCAGGGTCTGGCCGCGGAAGTGGTGAAGGCCGCCCTCGACGACACGAAGGCCAGCGGGCTCACCGTGATTCCGTCGTGCTCGTACGTCGAGAAGTACATCGCCGAGAATCCGAGCTATGCGGAGCTCGTCTGATCCGGTCCGCCTGACCGTCCGCGCGTCGTGTCTGGTCGCCGCGGCGGTCGTGCTG
Source organism: Rhodococcus sp. IEGM 1305 (assembly GCF_030058635.1). Lineage (NCBI taxonomy): Bacteria > Bacillati > Actinomycetota > Actinomycetes > Mycobacteriales > Nocardiaceae > Rhodococcus > Rhodococcus sp. IEGM 1305. The sequence continues at coordinate 46,738 of NZ_JASHKX010000018.1, read as the reverse complement.
GCCGGCTGCGGTTCCGGCGACGGTTCCGAGACCGATCCGGCGGCGTCCGCGCCGACCACGTCGGTGTCCGCACAGCCCGGCGCGTTCGTGGGTGAATGCGGCTCGCTGACCGACGCCGAGGTGTACGAGCGGGCCGGGATCACCGCGCTCACCCCGGTGTCGCGCAACGGCATCAAATGCCGGTGGGAGGCGGACGGCGGCGAACGGTACGTGATGTTCACCTGGTACCGCGGCAGCCCCATCGACCGGGAGCGGTCGGTGGCCAAGGGCATCGGTCACGAGGTCCACGACCTCGAGATCGCCGGGCACCGCGGGTTCTCCTCGCAGAACGTCGGATTCTGCGAGGTCGCGCTCGGCACGGGTTCCGACTTCGTGCACTGGCTGGTCCGCTACGGCACGGGCACCGCACCCTCCGATCCGTGCGCGGCTCCCACCGCGCTCGGCCGGTTGACGTTGGAGAAGGTCAAGTGAGCGCCGCCCGCCGGGTCGCTGCGGCGCTGGCGTCGGCGATGATCCTGGCCGGCTGCGGCACCTCCGTCACCGGCAGTCCCCTGCCCGAGGGCGCCGCATCGTCCGACGACGGCGGCTCCCCGCAGTTCGACAAGCTCCTCCGCGAGTGCGACGCCGTCCCCAACGACAAGATCGCGGAGACCCTCCACGGCGCCGGCATCGACCAGTACTTCTTCGGCGCGGTGTGCATGTGGACGGTGTCGTCCGCCGCCGGTTCGATCGACGTCACGTTCGGCTGGTTCGAGAACAACTCGCTGCAACGCGAGCGGAGTGTGGCCGATGGGCTGGGCTACGAGGTGGAAACCACGTCGATCGCGGGCACGTCGGCGTTCAGCGCCCGGCGTCCGGGCGATTCGGCGGCGTGCGGGATCACCGCCGCCTACTCCGGCGTCATCACCTGGTGGGTGCAGCAGCGGTCGGGCACCGGCGACCCGTGCGACGGAGCGCGCACCCTCGCCGAACTGACCCTGCAACGCAACCAGTAGCGGCCGAAATTCGCTCGCGGTGGCCACGACCTCGCTGTTAGCGTCGAAGGACCACCGATCGAGCCGACCAGAGGACCCTTGCCGTGACCGCCACCGAGACGGCTGTGACTCGCCGGTTCGGGCCCCTGATCCTCCTGAACCTCGCGACGCTGTTCTCGTCCACCGGCAACGGCATCGCGATCGTCGTGCTGCCCTGGCTCGTGCTCGAGAGGACCGGTCGCGCGTCCGACGCCGCGATCGTCGCGGGCGCGGCCACCCTCCCGCTGCTGGTGTCGAGCCTGTTCGCGGGCACGTTCGTCGACCTGTTCGGACGTCGCCGCACGTCGATGATCTCCGACTGCCTGTCCGCCCTGTCCGTGGCGGCCATCCCAGTGATCGCGAACACGACGGGCCTCACCGTCACGGTGATCGCCGTCCTCGCCGCGATCGGCGCCGCGTTCGATCCGGCCGGAATCGCGGCGCGGGAGTCGATGCTGCCGGCCGCCACGAAGTCCGCGGGCTGGTCACTCGACCGGATGAACAGCCTCTACGAGGCCAACTACAACGTGGCGTATCTCGTCGGACCCGGCATCGGCGGCGTCCTCATCGCCACCGTGGGTGCGGTGAACACGTTGTGGGTCACCGCCGTCGGATTCGTGCTGTCCGTGGTGACCATCGCATTCCTGCGACTGGAGAACGCAGGCAGACCCGACACGTCCACGCGCCCGACGTCCATCTGGCACGGCACGCTCGAGGGCCTGAAGTTCGTGTGGCACAACCGGCTCCTGCGCACGATCGCTCTGGTCGACATGGCGGTGGTCGCGCTGTACATGCCCGTCGAATCGGTGGTGTTCCCGGTGTACTTCACCGAACTCGACAAGCCCGCGCAACTGGGTTCGGTGCTGATGGCGCTCAGCATCGGCGGCGTGGTGGGTGCCCTCGCGTACGGACCGCTCGCGCCGTATGTGTCGCGCAGGATGCTGATGGTGGTGGCGGTGACGGTGCTGGGCGCGGCCATGGTCGCGATGGCGTTCCTGCCGCCGCTGTGGGCGATTCTGGCGCTGGCCCTCCTCCAGGGTCTCGTGTTCGGTCCGGTCGGCCCGATCGCCAACTACGCCATGCAGACTCGTAGTCCGGAGCACATGCGCGGGCGCGTCACCGGGGTCATGACGTCCACCGCGTACGCCGCGGGTCCGCTGGGTTACCTGCTGGCCGGTCCCCTCCTCGACAAGTGGGGAATCCAGCCGACCTTCTTCGTGCTCGCGATCCCGGTCCTGATCATCGGGCTGGCCTGCTTCGCGCTGCCCGTCCTGAAGGAACTGGACGACAAGGTCCCCGTCAGTTGAAGCCCATGACGTCGTTGCCCCACGCGATCCGCATCTCGTGGTCCGGGTCCTTCACGAGGGTGTCCGCGCCGTCGATCAGCAACGTCGAGCGGTTCTCCTCGTCGTAGGGCGCCCAGTGCTTGGACCCGTCCAGCGCGGCGGGGACACCGTGCCGCGCGAACGCGAGCCACCGGCGCTGGATCCGGCCCGACACCTCGAGCGCCGTCTTCCGGCCCCCGAGCCAGAACGTCGGGTCGATGTTGAGGGTGTCGAAATTGCCGAAGACGTACGGGAGTTCGGTGGCGTGGCCGGCTCCGATCCGTGCGGCCTTGAGCATCGGCGTGGCCTGATCGAACCGGTACATCCACGTCGGCGAGTGCCGGCTGTGGGCGTCGGCCACCCACAGGGCGGGCATCCGGAACGCGGCGTCCCTCGACATCGCGAGCGCGCCCTTCGGCTTTCCGCGGTCCGGGTACGCCGACAGGATGTCGGCGAGGCGGGCGGCGGGCAGTTCCGGGTGATCGGCCGCGATCGCCCTCAACATCTCCTGCACCGAATCCGACGTGACCGGCAGCAGAGGAGATTTCATGAACTTGAAGATCGACGACTCGTCCTTGTTGGAACCGATGATGAGAGGGATGCGGTGGGAGTGCCCCTTCTGGAACGCGGCCACCGGGTAGCGGGGCAGGAAGTCGCGGTCCACCACGGGCGCCATCGCGAGCGTGCCCGGAATCCTCGTCGGCACCTCGTTGACGAGTGTGTCGCTGGCCTCGATCACCGTGCGGTACGGAAGGTGCAGCAGGGTGTCGATCTGCGCGGGTTCCACGTCGAGGATGTCGAGGAACTGTTTCGCGACGGTGGCCGCCCGCTCGCTCCCGTAGACCGACGTGGCGGGCGGGCTCTGGGCGATCGCGCGGTGGAACAGGCCCTCCGCGCTCGGACACGTCATCAGCGTGGTGATCGACCCGGCTCCGGACGACTCCCCGAACACCGTCACCTCGTCCGGGTCACCGCCGAACGACGCGATGTTGTCGCGGACCCATTCGAGGGCCGCGACCTGGTCGCGCAGCCCGCAGTTGGTCTCGAACACCCGCTCGGTCGTGGAGAACGACGACAGGTCGAGGAAGCCGAGCGCTCCCACCCGGTAGTTGAACGAGACCAGCACGACGTCGCCGATTGTGGACAGGATGCGCCCGTTGTAGATGCCCTGAGCTGCGGTTCCCAGGCAGTAGGCACCGCCGTGGATCCACACCATCACCGGCCGCGGGGTGCCGTCGGGTCTCGGGGCCCAGACGTTGACGGACAGGCAGTCCTCGTCCATCTCGAGTCCCGCGTCGATGGGGACGGCGGTGCCGTGCCCCTGCGGCGCCATCGGGCCGAAGTCGACGCAGTCGCGCACACCCTCCCACGGTGCGGGCGGGGCCGGGGCGCGGAACCGCAGATCGCCGACGGGGGCCGCGGCGAACGGAATGCCCTTCCACGCGTAGACGTCGCCCTCGGGGTAGCCACGCACCTCACCGTCCCGGGCGCGGACGACGAGCGTGTCGCCGGACTTGTCGACCTCCACGGAATCTCCTCACGCAGCACGTTCCGGGAATCTCTCGCCAAACTACCAACGATGAGCAGGCAGGACCGATCGAACGCGACATAGATCAACAGTGCGCTAACATTCCCGCGTGGCCGCATGGACCGATTCCGAGGGCAGGAGCCTCCTCGACTACTTGCGCCCGTCCGTAGCCGTCGACGTCGCCGTCCTCACCGGCGACGGCCCGGAACTGAAAGTTCTTGTGGTTCCGCACCGTTCGGGCCGGCTCGCCCTTCCCGGCACGTTCCTCCACGAGGGTGAGCGACTGCGGGACGCCGCCGAGCGGTGCCTCCGCATCAAGGCCGGCCTGACGTGCACCGTATTCCATCAGCTGGCGATGCTGGACGATCCCGGCCGCGACGATCGCGGGTGGGTGCTGTCGATGACGCACGGCGCCGCGCTGCCCCGCACGGCGCTCCCCCGCGACACGATGTTGATCACCGTCGACGACGACCGGGTGACGCAGGACCTGGCGTTCGACCACGCGGACGTCGTCGCCCTTGCCGTCGCCGACCTGAGAGAGCGGTACGCGCGGGCCGTCGACCCGTCCGGCCTGGCCGGCGACACGTTCACGGTGCTCGAACTCCGCCGGGTGTACGAGGTGGTGTTCGGGCGTCCACTGCCGAAGGACTCGTTCCGGCGGCACCTGATGCCGGCCCTCGAGAACACCGGCGACATGGCCGTCGTCGGAACCGGCCGGCCCGCGGAGATCTACCGGCGCGGCCCCGCACCCCTCCCGCCGAGCGCGGCCGCGTTCCTCGCCGGCTGAGCCCCTCCACCGACCCTGGCCTTTCCGCCCGCGGCACGGCCGGTGCTAGGGTCGGCTTGTTCTGACACGGGGTGCTCCGCACGGGCGGGGCTGAGAACACACCCGGGAACCTGCTCAGGTAATGCTGACGAAGGGATGTCAACGTTGTGAATAGCTCTGTCCAAGATGCTGCCGGCGCCGGCCAGCACGCCCGATTCACGGACCACTTGTGGGACCGGACCAAGGTGCTGCGCGAGGCGATCGACGAACTCGAGTTCCTGCGCCGCCTCGGCGACGGAACGCTGCCGCTGGACGTGTTCCGCACGTACATCGAGCAGGATTTCCTGTACCTGACCGGGTACGCGAAAGCCCTTTCACTGGTGGCCGCGCACGCGCCGGGCCCGGTCGAGGCCGGCTTCTGGGCGGGCTCGGCCGCGGAGGCCGCCACGGTCGAGGCCGCGTTGCACCAGAATCTGCTGACCAGCGGACGACTCCCCGAGTCGGACGCGGAGCCGCTGCATTCGCCTGCCTGCCTCGGGTACATCTCCTACCTGACGGCCGTCGCCGCCACCGAGCCGTACGCGGTGGCCGCCGCGGCAGTGCTGCCCTGCTTCTGGATCTACGCCGACGTCGGGCACCGGCTCGCGGCGCGCGCCCGTGAGGTGCTCTCCACCGACCCGTCGCACCCGTACGCACAGTGGGTGACCACCTACGACGCGGAGGAGTTCCACGCCGCCGTCGCGAGGGCCCGCGAACTCGTGGACGCGGCGGCCGAGGCCGCGACCGATGCTCAGCGCGAGGCGATGGCGGAGGCGTTCGTGATCGCCAGCCGCTACGAACTCATGTTCTGGGACACCGCTCTCAACAAGCAGGAATGGCCGGCGTCGTGACACTCTTCTCTCGTACCAAGCGCGCCGCCACCGCAGCCGTCGTCCTGGTCTCCGCCCTGTCGCTGCTCACCGGTTGCGCCGGTGACTCCCAGTCCGGCGACACCATCCGGTTCGCACTCGACTGGACACCGAACACCAACCACACCGGCCTGTTCGTCGCCCAGCAGGAAGGCTGGTTCGCGGACGCCGGCCTCGACGTGCAGGTGCTGCCCTACAACGACACCTCGCCCGACACCCTGGTCGACGCCGGCAACGCGGAGTTCGGGGTGAGCTTCCAGAGTTCGGCGACGTTCTCGAAGGCCGCGGGCGCACAGACCACGTCGGTGATGGCTCCGCTGCAGCACTGGGCGACGGGCATCGCGGTGAAGGCGGATCGCGCCGACATCACCCGCCCCCGGGATCTGGACGGCAAGATCTACGCCGGGTTCGCGGACCCGGACGGCGAGGAGACGCTGAAGCAGATCATCCGCAACGACGGCGGCAAGGGCGAATTCACCACCGTCACGCTCGGCACCTCGGCCTACGAGGCCGTGTACTCCGGCACCGCCGACTTCACCGTCTCGTTCTTCGGCTGGGAGGGCATCGAGGCCGAGCACCAGGGCACGCCGATGCGTTACTTCCACTACACCGACTACGGCTTCCCGGATGCGTACGCTCTCGTCATCGAGGGCAACGAGGAGTGGATGGCCGACCATCCCGAGCAGGCCCGCAAGTTCGTCCAGGCCCTGCAGCGCGGATACCAGTTCGCCGCCGACCGGCCGGACGAGGCCGCGCAGATACTGATCGACGCCAACCCCGGCGCCTTCACCGACGAGTCCCTTGTGCGGGAGAGTCAGCAGATGCTGTCCTCCGAGTACATGAAGGACAGTTCCGGCAAGGTCGGGACACAGACGGCCGAGCAGTGGGCGGGGTACTCCGGTTTCCTGTTCCAGCACGGCCTGCTCACCGGCCCCGACGGGGCACCGCTGACCACGGAACCCGACTGGTCGACGTACTTCACCAATGAGTACCTCACTCAGCCCTGACCCGAGTCTGCGCACCACGGCCCCGGGCACGTCCCCGCTGCTGCGGCGGGTGCTGCCCGCGGTCGTGGTCGTGGCACTGCTGGTCGTCGCGTGGCAGGTGTACGTGACGGTCAGCGGAATCCGGCCGCAGGTGCTGCCGTCGCCGCTGCGGGTGGTCCAGCAGGGCTGGCGGGCGCGGGACGCCATCTCCGGTCACGCCTCCGCGACACTGCAAGTGACACTGATCGGGTTCGCCGTCTCCCTGCTCTTCGCGTGGGCCCTCGCCGTGCTCGTGGACTTCTCGCCGTGGCTGCGCCGCGCGTTCGTTCCGCTGTTCGTCGTGTCGCAGACACTGCCGATCATCGCGATCGCGCCGCTGATGATCATCTGGTTCGGATTCGGTCTGCTGCCGAAGATTCTCGTGATCGCCCTCGCCACGTTCTTCCCGATGACGATCGGTCTGATCGAGGGTTTCGCCGCGGCCGACCGGGAGGCGGGCGCGTTGTTGCGCAGCATGGGCGCCTCACGGTGGCAGGAATTCCGCTACGTGCGGCTTCCGTCGGCGATCCCCCGGTTCTTCACCGCCCTGCGCATCGGCATCACGTACGCCGTGGTGGGTGCCGTGTTCGCCGAATACGTCGGGGCCACGTCCGGTCTCGGCATCTACATGGCGACGCAGAAGAACTCCTTCCGCACCGACCTCGTGCTGGCGGCGGTGCTCGTGACCGCCGTGATCAGCGTCAGCCTCTACCTGCTCACCTTCGCGGTCGAGCGCGTCGTCGCCCCGTGGATCAAGAACGAAAGGGCTCGGCATGAGTGACACCGCGCGCGTCGCACTGTCCGGTCTGAGCAAGGGATTCCCGGTCCGCGGCGGCATCCGGCCCGTCCTCGACGACGTCTCGTTCACCGTCGAACCGGGTGAGTTCGTGTCGGTGATCGGCCCCAGCGGGTGTGGGAAGAGCACCGCGTTCTCCATGCTCGCCGGTCTCGATCAACCCGACTCCGGCACCGTCACGATCGGCGGCGAACCGGTGCGTCCCGCGGGGAGTGGTCCCGCGAAATGCGCGTACATGCCGCAGAAGGACCTGCTGTTCCCGTGGCGCACCGTCCTCGACAACACCACTCTCGGACTCGAGGTGCAGGGCGTGCCCCGGAAGCAGGCGCGGGACAAGGCCCGGGAATTGTTCTCAGTGTTCGGTCTCGGCGGATTCGAGGACGCCCGCCCCAGCCAGCTGTCCGGCGGGATGCGGCAGCGGGCCGCGATGCTGCGGACCGTCGTCCAGGACCGTCCGGTGCTGCTGCTCGACGAGCCGTTCGGCGCTCTGGATTCGTTGACCCGCACCGAGATGCAGACCTGGTTGCAGGACGTGTGGCAGCGCTACCGGTGGACGGTGCTGATGATCACCCACGACATCCGGGAGGCCGTCTACCTGTCGGACCGGGTGGTCGTGCTGTCTGCACGGCCCGCCACCGTGCGGCGCGAGGTGACGGTGGGCCTGCCGCGTCCCCGCGAATTGTCGATGATGACGTCGCCCGAGTTCGCGGACGTCGAACACGAATTGCTCGGGGTGCTCCACGAGGAGTCGCGGCGGGCACTCGTCGAGCAGGAGTCGGCCCGGCGCTGAAACAGGCGGCGTCTCAGAGCAGTGCCGCCTCGAGCTCGCCCAGAGCCGTCTCGAGATAGAAGAGGATGCGCTGCAGGCTCGGCACCGAGCGGCGGCACCCGATGACACCGAAATCGAGGTTGCCGCCGTTGGTGGTGAGTGTGATGTTGAGCGCCTGCCCGTCCAGCACCACCGACGTCGGATAGATGCCGTCCAGCCGGGACCCGTTCCAGTACATGGTCTTCCGCGGCCCCGGGACGTTGGAGATGATCACGTTGAACGGCGGCGGCGTGAAGCGGACGAACCCCGGCACCGGTGTCAGAGCGATCGGCGACATGTTGAAAGCGGACCACGCCAGCGCCTGCATCGAGGTGAGGCTGCCGAACAGCTCCTTCCCCTGGGACATGGAGGCGGAGATCGCCGTCAGACGTTCGGCCGGGTCGTCGACGTCCGTCGCCAGGTTGCACAGCGTGACCCCCACCGCGTTACCGCCGGCGTCGGCCTGCTGCTCGTCGCGCAACGACACCGGAACCATCGCGATCAGCGGCTCGTCGGGCAGCGCGTTCTGTTCCTCGAGGTACCCCCGCAGCGCCCCGGCGCACATGGCCATCACGACGTCGTTGACACTGACCCCCGCCGCCTTCCGGACGGCGTGGACGCGTTCGAGCGGCCAGGACTGCGCGGCGAACCGGCGCGCGCCACCGATCGGGACGTTCAGCATGGTGCGGGGCGCCTCGTACGGAAACCTCATGTCGTGCTGCCCCATCGCGGTGCGGGCGATGCGCAGCGACGCAGGCGCGAGACCGGCCACCTCACCGACCGTGCGACGGACCCCGTTCACCACCGACCAGAGGTCGGGGGCGGGGGCGGAACCGTTGGCCGACGCCCTGCGCGGCAGGTTCCACGGCGGCGGTGCGTCGCGCACGTCCGGGTCGGTCGACAGCGTCCGCATCAGCAGCCGCAAACCGGAGACCCCGTCCATCAGCGAGTGGTGCATCTTGGTGTAGATCGCGAACCGGCCGTCGCTGAGACCCTCGATCAGATACATCTCCCACAGCGGGCGATGACGGTCCAGCAGCGTGCCGTGCAACCGGGACGTCAGCGTCAGCAGTTCCCGGACCCGGTACGGGGCCGGCAGCGCCGAATGACGCACGTGGTATTCGAGATCGACGTCCGACTCGTCGGCCCACCACAGGTTCCCGAGACTGCCGACGGGGCCCGCAGGCTTCTTCCGGAAGGTGGGGTCGACGTCCGTGTGCTTCAGCAGAGTTTCGTGCATCGACTTCACGTAGTCGGGGCCGGCATCCTCCGGCGGTGTGAACAATTCGAGCGATCCCACGTGCATCGGATGCTCTCGCGATTCGCCGAGAAGGAATATCGAATCGGTAACCGGCATGATCCCCACCTGGACGTTCACCCCCACTCGGTCACTATCCCATTACGACTTCCGCCTGGATGCTACGTCGGGCGTAGCGTCCGTGCGACCAACTTCGATGTAGACCGTACGGCGCAAAGAGGTGGAAAACCTAAAGGCAGCAAGTCGATGGGCACCGAGGCCGGATCGGAGGCAGGCAATGAGCACTGCGACTTACGAATTCTGCCCGTCACCCCTCCCGGTGACGCGGCGGGAGTTCGCCGGAACCAGCCTGCAGTCGACGGCCCTCGCCCACACACTCCGCCGCACGGTCCGGCCGTTCCTGGACGGGTGGGCGCGCTACCCCGAACTGCCGTGGCCCACGGGAGTCGTCGACCTGTTCGGGTACTCGCTCGGCCCCATCCGCGGAACCGTGCGCAGGCCCATCCGGCTGCCGCACTGCCGCGCCGAATGGATCCGGCCTCCGGGTGAGCTCGGCGAGCGGGCGATCCTCTACCTCCACGGCGGGGCGTTCCTGTGCTGCGGGATCAACTCCCACCGCCAGATGGTGTCCCGGATCGCGGCGGAGTCGCAGGCGTCGACGCTGAACGTCGCGTACCGGATGATCCCGCGGAACCCCATCCGGGCGGCCGTCGAGGACGGTGTCGACGGGTACCGGTGGCTGCTCTCGCACGGGTACACCGCCGACCGCATCGTCATCGCCGGCGACTCGGCAGGCGGATTCCTGACGTTCATGGTGACGCTCGAAGCCCTGCGCCAGGGGTTGCCGCGTCCCGCCGCCGACGTCGCGCTGTCGCCGCTGACCGACCTCGACCCGGTGAACAAGCTGGCCCATCCCAACGCCGACCTCTGCGCCGTCTTCCCCAAACGCGCGGTCGGTGCCCTGTCCAGGCTGATCGAAAGGCTGGACACCAGGGGCGGGCACGAGCCGTCCACGTCACCCGTGGACGGCTCCCTCGCCGCCATGCCGCCGGCGCTGATCCAGACCGGCTCGCAGGAAATGGTCTACGTCGACGCGGAACTGATGTCCGAGCGGCTGTCCCAGGCGGGTGTGCCGTGCGAACTGCAGGTATGGGAGCGGCAGGTGCACGTCTTCCAGGCCGCCGCCGGACTGCTCCCCGAGGGCACCCGCGCCATCCGCGAGATCGGTCGGTTCATCCGCAAGGCCACACCCGTGAGTACTTCTTAACCGCCGGACGTTGACAAGTACTCACGGGGTGAAGAGGTGATTCCGGTCGAGCGTGGACCCCGGCGTGCGACGGCCACCCCACCCGATCACGGCGCGGTAGGCGCCGAGCGCCCCGGACGCGGCCAAACCCTCGGCGTCGGTGTGCGTCGAGTCCTCGGGAACCGGGGTGTCGAACGGCGCGACGTACAGCGCGTCGGTCGGACAGTTCGCCTCACACATGAAGCATGTCTGACAGTCCTCCTGATGCGCGACGACGGGAACCCCGTCCGTGCCGCGGCGGAAGACGTCCGTCGGGCAGACCTTGATGCAGATGTCGCACTGCACGCAGCGGTCGGCGACGACGACCTCGATCACGACGCGACCGTCCGGGCCTCGGCGGTGCCGTGTTCCGGACGCACCCACACCTCGCCCAGCCCGCCCGACAGCAGTCGACGGGTCTGCGCCGGGTCGGTGTCCGGCAGGTCGGTGCGCACGTGCATCCCCCGGGTCTCGGTCCGCGCCAGCGCGGAGTGCGTCGCCCACCGCGCGACGGCGAGCATCGCGGCGGCCGAACGTGCCTGCAGCAGCTCCCGTTCGGTGCCGCCGAGCAGATCGGCGGCGCCCGACCAGGCCTCGTCGAGGGCGGTCACGCTGTCCTGCAGGCTCGTTGCGCTGCGCCGGTAGCTGCGTCGCAGCGGCAGGGTGTGCTCCTGCACCAGTCCGACGATGGAGCGCGACGCCTGCCGGCGGGCGGACGGTCCGCGCAGGCCTGCCGCGCCCGCGCCGCGCACCCCGTCGGGGGCAGGACGCGTCCGCGCGAACCGGGCGGCCCCCGCACCGGCCCATGTCCCCGAGGAGATGGCCCACGCCCCGTTGTGGCTGCCGCCTCCGCTGCGACCACCGGTGATGAGCTCCCGGGTGGCCGCGTCGCCCGCCACGAACAGGCCGGGAACGTCGCTGGCGCAGTCGGTGCCGGCGACCCGGATGCCACCGGTTCCGCGCACCGTACCCTCCAATACGGCCCGCACGGGATACTTCTGCGTGAACGGGTCGATGCCTGCCTTGTCCAGCGGCAGAAAGTAATTCGGTTGCGACGTGCGCATGGCCGCGCGGATGTCGGGTCTGGCCCGGTCCAGTCGCGCGTACACGGGGCGGCCGGCGGCGAGGTGCGCCATCGCGGCGCCGCGTGCGGAGAAGCCACCGTCGCCGAGAGCCCGACCGTCCGCGTCGTAGTAGGTGGCGAACTGCATCATCAAACCCTTGGTGTGCCCACTCCACGCCGGTGCCAGCGCGTAGGCCGTCGAGAATTCCATGCCCGAGAACGACGCCCCGACCTCCGCGGCCATCAGCAGTCCGTCGCCGGTGTCGACGTTCGTTCCGAAGCTTCCGGACAGGAAGGCGCAGCCGCCGGTCGCGACGACCACCGCCCCTGCGCGCACCGACCACGGCGCGTATCCGTTCTGCCGTTGCAGACCCGCGGCACCGGACACGACGCCGTCACCGGTGGTGAGCAGTTCCAGGGCGGGGCTGTGGTCGAGGATGGTGACCCCGGCGCGGTGCACGCGCCTGCGCATCCGGCGCATGTACTCCGGCCCCTGCAGGCTGGTGCGCACCTCCCGGCCGTCGTCGCCGGACGGAAACCGGTAGCCGGCGCCCGCCAGTTCGTCCACCCGGTGGTGGGTCTCCTCGAGCACCCGGTACATCCAGGCCGGCTCCGACAGCCTGCCGCCGTCCTCGAAGCGGGCCTGCACCGACCGTTCGCGTGCCGGCCCGGGCGGGACGTTCCACAGGTTGTTGCCGCCCGACGCGGTGGGGCCGCTGGTGCCGCAGTACCCCTTGTCGGCGAGGACGACCCGCGCGCCGTCCCGGGCCGCCGCCAGTGCCGCCCACGTTCCCGTGGGTCCGCCACCGAGGACGAGGACGTCGGCGTCGATCTCGAGCCGGCTCACGAAGCGAACAGCATCGCCGACGCGGCGACGGCCGCCCCGGTTCGTTCGGACAGCGGGCGGCGGAACAACCAGTCGAGCAGAGACATCGTTACCCCCGGTCGGAGCGGTATGGACACCGCTCGATCGTCGGCTGACCGGCTCGTCCGAACAAGGGTTCTCGTCAGCGTGCGCCGAACCCCGGCAACCGTCCAGCGAACCCGCCCGGCCGACTCGACTTCCGAACACATGCGGCGGCAGGCGGCACCGCCCTCTATGGTGGACGCATTTGCACGCCGAGGACGGGTAGCGCATGGACGACAGGACTGTAGCGATCGGGGCACTCGCGATTGCCACCGTGTCGGCGGTCTCCGGCCTGATGATCGGTGCCGCGGGCGGCGCGTTCGGCAACCGCGGACCGACAGTCGCACCGCCGCCGCTGACGTCGGAGGGCCTGCAGGCCGCCGGACCCTACAGCGCCGCACCGGCCACCTTCCAGGTGTTCGTCCCGCCGACCCCCACCTGGCAGATGGCCGACCTCACCACCCCACGGGCCGTCACGCTCACCACCGAACCGGCGCCGGTGACCACGGCGCCGCCGCCCGCGCCCTCGACGACCCCCGCCCCGCCTCCGCCGCCGGTCCGGACCACGGTCGCGCCGCCTCCCCCGACGATCAGCCTCGCCCCGGTCACCACACCCGTCACCCGGCCTCCCGTCGTCACGACGACCGAGCAGACCGTGCCCCGGATCGCGGCCCCGCCGTCCGCGGCACCCGCGGAGCCGACCCTGCCGCCGGTCACCACCACCACGACGACGACGCGTCCGGTGATCACCATCCCGCCCGTCACCACCAGACCGCGCGGCTGACGCCCACCACAGCCCGTCCGAGATCGGGAGCACCGACACGCCCTGCGCAGGAGTCGGTAAGGTGGCTTCCCGCCGGATTGGGGGGTCCACTCCGGGACCGTGAGTGTCCAGCATCGGAGGTCGGGGATGAGTGGCGGGGAGAATTTTCGGTCGGGCGAGTGGGATCACCGCGCCATCAGGAGTGCGGTCGACGCGCTGAGGCCCGCCGAGTCCGGCGCGGTCGCCGCGGCCTGGGACGACCTCGGACGGCGATTCCAGGAGTCGGTCACCGCGTTCCACGACGCGACCCGCGCCGCGGTCGACACCGGCTGGCGTGGGCCGGCGGCGGCCGCGGTGGCATCGGCACTCGACGACTACGCCGTCCGCGCCGGGCAGGTCGGCGGCCGGTTCACCGATGTGGGCGATGCGTTGCGGCACGCGACCGCCGCAGCCGAAGCGGTGCGCGGCGCGGTCGGCAGGCCCGGCGACCACCCGGCCGACTGGACCCGGGTGCTGCCCGCCAACTGGACCGCGGACGCCGACGCGGACGCCGCGGAACAGAACGCGAAGGCCGCCATGGACACCCTCTACACCTCGGCGTACCGCCTTGCGGACGAACAACTCCCCGCGGCCGGCCTCGCCGCCACCCACGCCGCCGCAACGGCCCACGGTCAGCCGGTGGGCTTCGACATCGGACCGAACGGGGTGCACGGCATACCCAGCGATCAGCAGGTGGCCGAACCCGAATCCGATTCCATACCGCGCAATGAGCACCGCAGAAGCGGCGAGGTGCCGCTCGAAGACTCGCTGGCGACCGCGCAGACCGCACCGGGTTCGATCGCGGGTGCGGCGCTGGCCGGCGCCGTCGGCGGCGGGGTGGCGCAGTACGCGCGCGGCATCGTGTCCGCTCACCGGACGACCACCGCCGAGCGGCCCGGCGGCCCGGTCCGGCCCGCCGCACGGGAGGACGAGGAGGAACCACCCACCTACCTCGAAAGCATCGACGAGGGAAGCGAACTCGTCGGGAAACTGCCCCTCGTCACACCCGCGGTGATCGGCGAATAGTCGTGGGGCATTGGGTGTTGAGCGGTCCGCAGTTCTCGGCGTTGTGGGCCCAGACCGGACAGGACCGCATTCCGTATCCGTTCAAGGTCACGAGCACGCTGGCCACCGCCGACGAGTACGAGGCGGAGCAGCGCCGGATCCGCGCCGACTTCTCCGGCCCCGAACACGACCCGCTCGGGTTGGCACTGCTGGTGCTCGCCGAACCCGACCTCCGGATCGAGATCTCCGGTTCGGCAGGTGTGGACGGCGGTACCTCGATCCGCATGACGGGAGCCCTGGCACGCGGGCACGGGATCGCGGCGGTGCAGCATCCGGGCGCCGAAGTGGTGATCCGGAGCTGCGAACCGTACGACGTCGGCCGGCAGCTGATCGCTCAGCTCCCCGACACCGACCCGGGCACGGCGGCGGGCATCGTGGTCCCGCCGACACCGGCCGGGAGCGCACAGGCAGCCCGGATCCTCGACAGGCCCTCGACGAGCCAGGGGGTCGTCACCGTCGTCCGCGGCTCGCGGCACTCACCACGCCCCGTCGGCGGTCTGGCGTGGCGGGACATCGAGGGCGACGGCCGGTACCTCGTGTGGGGCGATACCGCCGTGGCCGTGGAACCGGGCACGTCGTGGGACCTCCTCGACGCCGTCACCAGGCTGACCGGACGGATCGCGGCCGGTCACCCCGTCTGAGCGCGCCACACCCTCCTGCGCTGCGGTCTCGGCGATCGCCGCTACCGTATAGAGCGGAAGTAGGTGATTCGTGGTCGACCCGGACGGAGCAGACATGCAGGACTTCGATCTGGATTCGAGTGTGAACCGCGACTGGGCCGAGTTCCAGCGGCGCCTCGCGGACTATCTGGCAGCGATGCAGGACGAGGACCTTCTGGTCCTGGAATCGGGGTTCGAGGAGCTCGACGAATCCCAGGGGCTGATGCCGTGCATCCAGTTCGTCGTGTGGGACGGGGACACGGTGCGCTGCGAGGTGCCGTCGAACCATTACCTGCACCCCGACCGCGCACTGACCGACGCCGAGCAGACGTACCTCACCGAGCTGGGCTGGAACCGGCCGACCCGCGGTCCGGACGACGAACCCGATGACGGCTCCCCCGCGTTCTACGTCGACAAGAAGCTGTCGTGGTCGGATCAGCTGGCCGCGATGGCCGTGGCCGCGTTCCGCGACGTCTGGGGAATCACGCATCCCGCGTTCCTGAGCACCGAGACGTCGAGTACGGATCCCGAGGCCACGTTCGACCCGGTTGCGGTGCGGCCGCCGCTGGTCGCGCAGCTCGACCCCGCAGCCGCCGTGGTCCCGCGCGACGTCGAGCACCTCCACGAACTGATCACTCTCGCGTTGGTCCCGATGCTCGGGCTGCTGCCCGAACGCGACCCGGACGGCGACGTCCCGATCCGGATGGGCAACACCATCCTGTTCGTCGGCCCGCTCGCCGACACCGTCGACGTGCAACTGTTCGCGCCGCTGGTGCACGACATCAGCGACCGCACCCGGGCCGCCGAGGTCACCGCCGACCTCAACCGCATGTGGTCGCGGATCAAGTTCGTGCTGGTCGACGACCGGTTGTCGGCGTTCCTGGAAGTATCGGGTAACCCGTTCGTCCCGCAGCACCTCACCGACAGCTGCAAGGCGTTCTCCGATTTCCTGCGCACCGTCGACAACGAGTTCGCGTCGCGGTTCGGTGGCGAACTGTTCTTCAACCGCGACTCCGGACCCGACGGGGAACCCGAACCGGACGCGGCACCTCGCACCGAGAGCCGGATGTCGTCGACCGACCTGCCGAAGGAACTCCAGACGCTGTTCCATCTCGATCCCGGGCCCGGGATCGACACCGATCCGGCTGTCGTCGCCGACGTCTGCGGTCACGACCGCGACCGGATCCTCGTGCTCCTGGACACCGGCACCGCCTGGGTGTCCCGGTTGCGGGAGACCGACGACGCGTCCGCCGACCAGTGGGAGCGCGTCGTCGGCGCCCTCCGCCACGCCCTCCGCACCGTCGTGCTGCCCCCGACGACTGGCGCCCCCGACACCAAGCCACGGCCCGAGCAGATGGGGCTGTTCACCAATCCCGAGGAGCAGACGCTGTTCGACGATCCGTCGTCCTAGAACCCGCCCTTTCGACGATCGGTCCGGGTTTCCCGGGATGTGGCGTACTGTCAGCACTATCGGAGCCGTCCAGGTTCCGCATTCAGGGATGGTCCATGGCTGACAAATCGCCCCGCAATTCCATGTCGAAGAAATCCGGTAAGTCGCTGAAGGAGAAGCGCGCCGACAAGAAGATGAAGACGAACGGACAGAGCGATCCGGAAATCGTCTCGCACGTCAAGAAGCGCTAGCGCCCGTGCGCCTTTCTGGTAGCGGCAGCAACCACAAAGGCGCACAAACCGTCAGGCGACGACGGAGCGCTGGGGGACGCCCGAGTACTCGCTGAGCGGGCGAATCACACTGTTCGACGCGCCCTG
Source organism: Rhodococcus sp. IEGM 1305 (assembly GCF_030058635.1). Classification (NCBI taxonomy): domain Bacteria; kingdom Bacillati; phylum Actinomycetota; class Actinomycetes; order Mycobacteriales; family Nocardiaceae; genus Rhodococcus; species Rhodococcus sp. IEGM 1305. The sequence goes on along the minus strand of NZ_JASHKX010000018.1, from coordinate 29,763 downwards.
CTCGATGATGTGGGCGGTCCACCCGGTGATCCGGCTCATCACGAACATCGGCGTGAACATTTCCACGTCGAATCCCATCAGGTAGTACGCCGGACCGGTCGGGAAGTCGAGATTCGGCGCGATCCCGGTGGCGCCGGCCATCGTCTTCTCCAGGATGTCGTACATCCGCACCCACTTCTCGCCGCCGGTGGCGGCGGCGATGTCGAGCAGTGCCGCCTTCATCGTCGGTACCCGCGAGTCACCGTTCTTGTAGACCCGGTGACCGAAACCCATCACCTTGTCCTTGGCGGCGAGTTTGCCCAGCAGCCACTCCTCGGCGCGGTCGGGCTCGCCGATCTCGAGCATGTCGTGCATGACGGCCTCGTTGGCGCCGCCGTGCAACGGACCCTTCAACGCCCCGATCGCCGCGGTGACCGCACCGTAGATGTCGGACAGTGTCGACGTCACCACGCGAGCCGCGAACGTGGACGCGTTGAAACTGTGCTCCGCATACAGGATCAGCGACACCTCGAACGCCTTGACGACGGCCGGATCGGGCATGTCCCCGAAGCACATGTTCAGAAAGTTCTCCGCGAACCCCAAGTGCGAGTGCGGTGCGATCGGGTCCTGTCCACGCCTGCGCCGGAAGTCGGCGGCCACGATCGTGGGCAGCACCGCCGTCATGCGCAGCGCCTTCGCGAGGTTCTCGGACGGCGAATTATCGTCCTCCGCCGGGTCTTCCGCGCCGAGGTAGCTGATCGCCGTGCGCACCACGTCCATGGGGTGGCAGTTGTCGGCATCTTCGCCAGCAGCGACAGCAGGGAGCGGTCGGCCCGGCGTGCCGCCCGTTCACGCTGGCAGAGCAGTTCCAGTTGCGCGGGGGTGGGGAGTTCGGCCTACCAGAGCTGGTACGCCACCTCCTCGAAGCTGCAGTGCGCTGCCAGGTCCTGCACCGCGTAGCCGCGGTAGGTCAGCGAATTGGTCTCCGGCACCACCCGAGAACGGTCGTCCCGATCGGCGCGGGCTGCAAGGTCTGCGACCGGCCCGCGAGCGCGCAACGCGCCTTCCCGCAACTGGGCCGGGCTGTCCTCGTCAACGAGGACAGCAGCGGCCATCTCCCGTATCCGCAGGGCCGGTAGGCGCTCCGCGCCCGTGCGCGGTTAACGAGTCCAGGGACTCGTCGACCACTCACGGGCGGTAACGCTGCTCGCAATCGTGACGACTAGGACTTCGGATGCTCCTTCGTTCGGGATGAGCGCCTGCGACACGGGTGGGGGCACATGAGCGACGGCGCGGACAGGCGCAAGGACCGCTGGACGACGGGACTCGTCGTGGTGTCGATCATGGCGTGCGGGGTGATCGTCGCGGGACTGCTCGATACCGGATCCGGCCCGGCGACCGTCGACCTCACCGCCGACGGTCCCGCCGAAGCCCCGTCGTACGTCACGCCGACGGTCGAGTATCCCGTCGACATTCCCGGTTGCGCGACGGTGGAACCGCCGTCGGAGGGGGAAGCCTTCGCCATGTGGGTCGGAGGCGAGCAGAGTTACGACAACCCGCGCTACCCGTGGTTCTCGGCACTCAAGGCCTCGGCCATGACTGCCGCCGTCCTCGACGCCCTGCCGGAGGCGGTGGAGATCCCCCTCGTCAGCCCCACGGAGTCGTTGCTGTTCGAGCCGATTCCGGAGTACGAGCAGCCACCGGACGTCGAGGACGACTTCGGCGGCGTCACCAGCGCTCGGGGACCACTGCTTCGGGACTCGTCCCCCGGGTCGCTGTGGTTGTCGGTCAGCAAGGCGGACAAGCCGATTCCGCCGTGCGTTGCCGGCGAACTCGACCGTCGCACGACGCTGCCCGACGGCACCGTGCTGGATGCGGACGACACGTGGTCCGAGTACGACGGCCACCGCACGCTGTCCCGGAGCGTCGCCGGCTACTTTCCCGACGGCACATGGATCCATGCCGACGCCACCGACGAGAACTTCGCCGAGGCCGACCCCGGCTCGAAGTACAGCGGCACCATCCCACTGAGCCTCGACGAACTCACCGCCATCGTGCTGCGTCCCGAACTGTTGGCGAGTACACCGGTTCCGCCGGGCACCCCGCCTCCCCCGACGGCATGCGGGTCGGGGGGCGGCTCCGAGGACGAGGGACCGGCGCTGACCCGCGCCGATCTGGACCGGCTGAATGCCGTGCTCGACGACGCGTGGCGCGATCAGCGCATCGCGCTGTCGAGACCGCTCGGATCGCTGCAACTGGCCGATTACAGCGACAACGCGGTGTGTGAGAGCGTCGACGTCACCACACCCGGATCCGAGGGGACCCTGCGGGTCTCGATCGCGGGCGGCTACACCGTTCCGCCCGAGCCGGACAAGTACGACCCGTCCTACGACCCGCAGGCCGCGAAGGCCACCCGACTTCCGGACGGTTCCGTGTTGGAGCGACGGGACGGGTACACCTCCGCGGCGACCGACCCCGGTGAACCCGCCGTCGACGAGGCCGGCCGTCACGTGACGCTGACACGGCCGTCGGGCACCCGGGTGTCGGTCAGCTCGACCTCCACGCTGCCGGCCACTCCGCTCCCCTACGAGCTTCTCGAATCCCTGGCCACGACCCCCGGACTGGAGCTGTAGCCGACATGGGCCTCGACACGAGCACCCGAAACCTTTGGGCCGCAGCGCTCGTGGCGGTCGTGACCGTCGCCGGCGCCGTCACCACCGTGATCGTGCACGAACCGGAGTACCAGGAGGTGAACATCCCCGGGCTCACCGGTTTCGTGGGCCCCGACGCCCCGGAGGCGTCGCCCGATGCACCAGGCGCCGAGTGGTCGCTGGATGCGGCCGCCACCTACGATCGACAGTTCGCCGTCTTCCGCAACCCGGTGTACGGGAGCGGATTCGACTCGGGCGAGCCGGGATTCGTCGACGCCGGACAGGTGCTGGTCACCATGATCGGGTTGGTGAACCAGCAGACGTCGGGGCTGGACGAGACGCGGTTGGTCGGGGTGGACGCCGACACGGGATCGGTGCGTTGGGAGACGCCGGTCGAGTCGCTGGGCGGGTGCGCCGACACCCTCGCTGCCGGGCGGATGGTCTGTTACACGACTCCCTTCGAGGACGCACGCGTCATCCTGGCGGTCGACACCGACAACGGGTCCGTGACCCGCACTCCCACCGACTGGACGATCCTGGCGATGACGGCTGCCGACGACTGGCTGTACGTGATGGAAGGCGACCCGGAATCCGACGACATCCGGGTGCACAGCGGTGTGCCCACCGACCCCGACGCCCGCTGGTCGCAGCGGTTCGATCTCGGTTCGGCGTGGGAGGACGCGTTCGGTCACCTCATGAGCACCGAGCACGGTCAGGGTGTGCTCGAACTCGGCGGGGAGGTGGCGGGGTTCGACCTCGCGACCGGGACTCCGACGTTCACCCGCACCCTGCCCGACTGCACGCAGTCCGCCCGGGCCACCGAGGGTGGGGTGGTCGTCCGCGTCCACAGCGACTGCACCCTCAGCAAGGTGCTGGGCTCCGAGGCCGTCGATCGCACCGGTCGCGTCCTCGCGGCATCGGATGTGGAGGCCGCACACACCCTCGCCGTCGATCGCCCCGCCGACAGTACGATTCCGGTGCTTCTCGGCGACGGTGCCTACGACCGGACGACGGGCGAACTGCTGTGGACCAGCCCCGCTCTCGTGTCGACGCCACGGGTCGACACTCCGGAGTCGTACGGCCCGAACGCCACGCAGGGCACCGCTGTGGCCGTGCTGGGCGAGGTGGCATTGCTGCGCGACTACGAGGGCAGGACCGAAGCCGCACTCGACCTGAGGTCCGGGGAACGGTTGTGGCAACGACACTCCGACTCGTACGGCACCGTCGTCGCCGCGGAGGGCGACACCGCGGTCTTGCTGGAATCCGATGTCCTGCGCGCCGAGAACGTCCGGTCCGGCGAGGAACTGTGGGTGCTCCCCCTGCAGACCGTGAGCGACGACGACTCGTGGGGCAGCACACCCGTCGTCGCGGCGTCGAGCCCACGCCTGGTCTATATGACGTCGGGGACGATGGTCGGGTTGGGCTCAGCGAGGTGAGTTGCTACGTGCCGGGCCGGACGAAGTGCACGAGCTGGCTGACGTTGAGCTGCCACCGCTCCTGCACATCGAAACCGTAGGACCGCACGACGCGGTAGTTGGCGCCGAGCCGCACCGGATCACGGGCATCGACGGCCGCCCAGGTGTGGCTGTCGACCCCCGCGGACCGGTTGGTCAGCAGCCAGATCGCGGGACAACTCCTGATCCGGTCCGCGATGCGGTCGGGCGCCAGCGTCTCGTCCCACAACCCGCCCAGTTCCGCGGCCGTCGATCCCCGCGAGATGTCGCGGAGAGCGGCGAAGGCGGGCGGATCCACGGTCTCGACGGTGCGCATCGGGCCGGGATTCCAGACGTTCTTCAGGTCGAACAGCACACAGTCGCCGGGTGCGGCCTCGGATTCGACGAGGTCGGCGACGCGGCTGTAATCCATGCCGCTCGGCTTGGCATAGGGTCCGCGCTGCACGAGGTAGTGCGGCAGGGCGACGGCTCCGAACAACGCGAGGATCACCGCGAGTAGCGGCAGCGATCGTCGTCCGGCGAGACCCGCGATCCACACCATCGACTGTCCGAGGAGCAGTGCGCACGCGGGGGCGGTGAACGTGAAGTACCGACCCAGATACACGTTCTGCGACGTCAGCGAATACAGCAGCACCAGCGCGGTGGGAATGAGGAGCCAGGGCACGGCCGTCGCGAGAAGCCCCGGCTGTTCGCCGCCCCGGTGGTCACGCCCACGGACGATGCCGACCGTCACTCCGGCGACGACGAGCAGTCCGGAGACGACGGCGACGGCGAGTGCGTTGTCGAAGTACTGCTCGACGAGCACGATCCACACGAGATCGAAATTCCGGCCGGCGATCCACGAGACCTGATCCGCCTGCGATTGCACCAGCACGATCACCGGCGCCGCGATCGCGATGCCCGCGCCGGCAGCCAGGAGGAACGACCCGACGCAGCGACGTCCGGTCCTCGTCACCGCGAGCGTCACCACGTGCGCGGCAACGATCAGGATGCTGTAGAGGAACACCGTGGTCGAGACCGCGACGAGCAGCGCGTACAGCACCCACGCGGTGCCCGTCCGCCTGCGCACGGCCACGACGAACACGACGGTCACCCACACCGCCAGCGCCGCGGACAGCGCGTACGAGCGCGCCTCGATTCCGGCGGACGTCACCCGCGGCAGGATGGCGAACACGAGCGCCGCGACCAGGGCCACCCGTCGCGTGGACAGCAGCTTTCCGAGCACGACGAGGCCGGCGGCGCCGATCCCCACGGCCAGCACGCTGGGCAGTCGCAGCCAGAACTCGGTCAGGGGGACGACGCGCAGCCACCCATGCATGCCCAGGTAGTACGCGCCGTGGACGGCGTCGACGTCGAACAGCAACCGCACCATGTCGGGGATGTCGCGCCCGGCGACCGAGACGGTGGCCGCCTCGTCGTGCCAGAACGACGGCGACCAGGACCGGAAGCCCGAGATCGCGACCGCCACGAGTCCGAGCAGGAGCGGATCGCACCATCTCGTCCACAGCCGGGTTCCTCGCTCCGCACCGCTGCGCCGCGACTCGGAAGCCAGCACGGGCAGGGGCGACGTCATTCCGCGGTTCCTCGAGGTAGGTGAAATCAATGACCTACATGGAGACCGTTCCGGACCGCGTCGCCGTTACGTCCGGTGCTACCCGGCGGACGAGTCCTGCGCCCCGAGCCGCCACAGCGACGTCACTTCCCGCTTGCGCGCGGCGTGCAGCGCATCCGATCGGTCGGCGACCTTGCCGTGCCGGGGCGCCACGTCCCGGCGTCCGAGGACGGTCAGTCCGGCGTCGTCGATCCAGGTCAGTAATTCCTCGCGGGTCCGCAGTCCGAGGTGCTCGGCGATGTCGGACAGGATGAGCCAGCCCTCTCCCCCGGGCTCGAGGTGCTCGGCCAGGCCGCCCAGGAATCCGCGGAGCATCCGGTTGTCCGGATCGTAGATCGCGTACTCGATCGGCGAGGTGGGACGGGCGGGAATCCACGGCGGGTTGCACACGACCAGCGGTGCCCGGCCCTCGGGAAACAGATCCGTTTCCACCACCTGCACCTGACCGGCGTAGCCGAGCCGGTCCAGATTCGCCCGGGCGCAGGCGAGCGCATTCGCGTCGAGTTCGGTCGCGATCACCTTCGCGACGCCGCGGTGCGCGAGGACGGCGGCCAGCACACCGGTGCCGGTGCCGATGTCGAATGCCTGCGTGTTTGACGGCAGCGGGGTGTCGGCGACGAGGTCGACGTATTCGCCGCGAATCGGGGAGAACACGCCGTAGGCGGGGTGGATGCGCGCACCGAGGGCGGGGATCTCGACGCCCTTCTTCTGCCACTCGTGGGCGCCGATCGCCCCGAGCAGGTCGCGCAGGGTGGTGACGGTGGGCTGGTCCGTCGGTCCGTACGCCTCGAGCACCGCTTGCCGCACGTCGGGGGCGCGCCGCAGCGGGACGGTCTGGTCGGCGTCGAACGGCACCAGCAGCATCCCCAGGATCCCCGCCCGCCGCGACTGCGTCTGCCGGTGCAGGTGGAACGCGGTGGCGGGGTCGGTGGACGTCTTGCGAGCCTTGCGGTCGGTGCGGGCGGCGACGGCGGTGCCGAGCTGGCGGGCGTTGTGGAAGTCGCCGCGCCACAGCAGCGCCGTCCCCTCGCACGCGAGGCGGTACGCCTCGTCGGCGGTCATCGAGTCGTCGGCCACCCGGATCTTCTTCGGGGGCGTCGCCCCGCTGGTGGACCGCCACACCGCCGAATGCTCGGTGCCGTCCTCGGTCCAGCGGACGAACTCGGTTTCCATGGGGGAGAGCCTAGGCGCTTCGCGCCCGTGCGCCTTTTTGGTAGCTGTAACTACCAAAAAGGCGCACGGGCGGCGGAGCCGCCTCACCGGAGGGTGAGGACACTCTTCCCGACGGTTCGGCGGTGTTCGAGGTCGAGCAGGGCATCGGCTGCCGCGTCGAACGGGTACCGGGTCGGCTCCGGAATCGTCAACGCGCCCGACGCGAGCAAGGGACACAATTCGCTCCACTGCGCGGACAGTCGTCGGGGGTCCTCGGCCCACCACGAGCCCCACGCGACTCCGACTGCGGACGCGTTCTTCAGGAGCAGTCGGTTCACCTTCACCGAGGGGATGTCCCGGCCGGTGAAGCCCATCACGAGAATCCTCCCGCCCGTCGCCAGCGATCGGACGCTGTCGGTGAAGCGATCGCCCCCGACGGGATCGACCACGACGTCCACCCCGCGGCCGTCGGTGATCGCGAGGACCTCGTCCCGCCAGTTCCCGGTGGCCACGACGTCGGAGGCGCCGAGACTCCGCACGTACTCCGCCTTCTCCTCACTGCTGACGACCGCGATGGTCCGCGACGCGCCGAGGTGCGGCGCCAGTGTCGTCGCGGCGGTGCCGATGCCTCCCGCCGCGCCCTGGACGAGCACCGACTCCCCCGACTCGAGGCGTCCACGACGTACCAGCGCGAAATGCACGGTGAGGTAGTTGAACAGCAGGGCGGCGCCCGCGGCCATCGAAATCGTGTCGGGGAGGAGGAAGGTCGTCTCCGGCGGCAGTGCAACCACTTCGGCCATCGCGCCGCCAACACCGGTCAAACCGACGACCCGGTCGCCCGGAGAATATCCGCTGCCGCCAGGCGCTGACCGAACGATCCCGGCGACCTCTCCGCCGGGGACGAAGGGCAGTTCCGGCTTGTACTGGTACAGGCCCTGGGTGAGAAGCAGATCCGGGAACGACACCCCGACCGCATGAACCTCGACGAGGATCGCGGATTCGTCCGCGACGGGTTCGTCGACCTCGACCGGCGCGAGCGCCCGGGGACCGTCGAGCGCGGTGACCATCAGGGCGCGCATGCGGTTGTGCCCGTTCATGTGATCGGGAGTTCGCGGACGGCCGCTCGGCGCAGCTTGCCGACTTCGGTGCGCGGGAGGTCGGGCCGGAAGTCGACGACTTTCGGTGCCGCATAGGGGCCGACGCGCTGCGCGACCAGGTGTGCGAGTTGCGTGACGAGGTCGCTGTCGTCGGCCCGGTCGTCCGCGCGGACGACGACGGCCCGGACCACTCCGCCGCGGATCGGATCGTCGTACGCGACTGCCGCGGCGTCGGCGACCGCCGGATGCTGCAACAGCGCGTTCTCGACCTCGACCGGGCTGATGTTGTGCCCCGACGCGATGATCATGTCGTCGTCCCGGCCCAGTATCTGCCACCGCCCCTGGGGGTCTGTGACGGCTCGGTCCTCGGTGAGGAATACGTCGCCGCGCCAGCGGTCGGCCCACAGGTCGGGGGTGTTCTCGTAGCCGCTGGACATCTGGTACCGGGGCTGCCGTACCGCGATCAATCCCGGTTGGCCGTCGGCCACCGGTTGCCCGTCCCGGTCGGCGAGGAAGGTGTCGAACCCGGGAATCGTGGCGGACATCCAGCCCGGGCCGGACCTCGTTTCGGTGCCCTGGGTGTCGCCCAGGAGCATGCCGACCTCGGACAGTCCGTACCCGTTGCGCACGGCGGGTGCACCGGTGCCGGCCCAGGCCGCGGCGACCACTGCGGTGAGCGGTTCGCCGGCAGCGGCGACGGTGCGGAGCGTCGGCGGGACCCCGTCCTGCGCGAACGTCGCCGTCAGTCGCCGCAGGGCGGCCGGCGCGGTGGTGAGGATCGTGGCCTTCTCTTCCCGGATGACGCGATGCCAGGCCTCGGGGACGAACTTCCCCGAGTACATGACGCGCGGCACGCCCAGCGCCATGACGGCGGCACCGGTGCTGTACAGCCCGAACGCCCACGCCGGGTCCGACGTCGAGAAGACGACGCTGTCGCGGGTCGCCCCGAGAACGGCCTTCGCGTAGGGCATGACGGAGACGAAGGTGGCGTGGGTCATGGTGCACGCCTTCGGTGTTCCGGATGTTCCGCTGGTGAACAGCAGGGTGGCGGTGTCCCCGAGTGCCGTGGTCGCGAGCGGACCGTCGGCGTCGGCCCGGTCGACCTCGGTCCAGAAGGACCTGTCGTCCGTGCCGGCCGCGACGTCGCCGACGACGAACACCGCGGGATCGAGTCCGTGGGTCGCCTGCGCCTGCGCGAGGGCCGGCCGGTACCGCTGATCGACCACGACCGCGCGGACTCCCGCCGCGTCGAGGCGCAGGCCGATCGCGTCCGGGGCGAACCCGCCGAACAGCGGCACGTACACCAGCCCGGAGCGCCACGCCGCCAGTGCGGTGATCCAACTCTCGACCTGTCGCGAGAGCAGTCCGCCGACGCGATCTCCCCGCGTCAGTCCCGCACGCGCGAACACCCGTGCCGCCTTGGCGGCGAGCCTGTCGAGTTCGCGGTACGTCCAGCGGTCGGCCGAGCCGTCCTCGTGCCGGACGGTCAGCGCCACCCGATTCGGGTCGGCCGCATAACGGGTGCAGATTTCGTGGGCGGTGTTGAAGTCGCCACCGAACGGGTCGCGGTCCAGCAGGGATTCGATGTCGTGCCAGGCCCCGGCGAGTGCGGACGTTGCGAGTCTGTCGGGAGACATCAGTGATTCACCTTTGCAGTTTTCGTCAGGGTCAGGACCAGGACCGTGATGGCGCACGCCGCTGCGATGTACGCAGCCAGTGCCCACGAACCGTCCGTCTCGGCAGCGATCGCCACCGCGATGAACGGAGCGGGAGCACTGAACACGACACCACCGAACTGGTAGGCGACGGACGCGCCGGTGTATCGGACTTCGGCCGGGAACAGACCGGTGACGTAGCCGGCCACCGCGGAATAGGTGACGGCGTGACCGATAGTGATGATCAGAATCATCGCCAGCAGGACGGCCACACCCACTCCGGTCGACAGCAACCAGAAAAACGGATACGCGATCGCCGCCATGTAGAGGGACCCGTAGATCAACATCTTCCGTGCTCCGATCCGGTCCGCGATCATCGACGTGTAGGGCACCGTCAGGATGTCGAGGACGCACGCGACGAGGATGCTCAACAGAATCGTCTGCCGCGAGATGCCGAGTTCCTTCGGACCGTACGACAGGACGAAGACGGTGACAAGGTAGAACGGCACGAGGGAGGCGGCCTGGGTGAGAATCCCGACGCCCAGCGCCCGCTTCTCACCCCGCAGGACCGCGAGGATCGGGAAGTCGGCAATCTTCTTGTTGCGCTTGACGTTCTCGAACTCCGGCGATTCGACGACCTTCAGTCGCACGTACATGCCGACCGCGACCAACCCGGCGCTAGCGAGGAACGGAAGCCGCCATCCCCATGCCTGTACCAGGTCATCCGGAAGCTGCTCGACCAGGAGGAATGCGAGCGTTGCGAGAACGAGTCCGGCGGGCACGCCGGCCTGCGGCCAGCTGCCGTAGAACGCCCGCTTCTCGCGCGGCGCGTGTTCGACTGCCATCAGCACCGCGCCGCCCCATTCTCCGCCGACCGCGAAGCCCTGTGCCAGGCGCGCGAGGACGAGCAGCACGGGCGCGGCGAGACCGATCGCTCCGTAGGTAGGGATGAGTCCGATCGCGACCGTCGACGACCCCATCAGCACCAGGGACAACACCAGCATCTTCTTGCGGCCGATCCGGTCTCCGAAGTGCCCGAAGACGATCGCGCCTGCGGGACGCGACACGAACGCGACACCGAACGTCGCGAACGCGGCCAGCGTTCCCGACAGCGGACTCAACGACGGGAAGAACGCCTTCCCGAATACCAGTGCGGCCGCTGTCCCGAAGATGAAGAAGTCGTACCACTCGATTGCCGTTCCGACGAAGGACGCGAAGGCAACCTTCCGGGGTTTGACCCGAGTGACCTCCAGGTCGTCGATGACTCTCATATCGAATCTCCCATCGCTGCTGATGTGGGGCGGTGCGGCTGCCGTGTGTCGATCCGGTGCCACCGCGGTTATGAGCGGGCCGTCGGGCCTCGTCCGGGGTTCGCCGATCGGACATCGTCCGCGCCGTCGCCCCGTGTGGCCACGGTCAAAGGTCTAGCACATCCCGGACGTCGACCGCAAGCATTCTTGTACCGATCGATCCATGTCGTGAACTCATCCAAATATCCAGGTAATTCGTCGTTCAGACCAACTTTCACGAACACTCTGGACTATTTTTGGATCGATCAGTACATTTCTGAACATGAACAAGAACGATCACGACGATCCCCGCGTCGCGCTGGTCTCCGGCGGTTCCCGCGGCATCGGAGCCGCCGTCACCACGGCCCTGACGCAGCGCGGCTGCCGGGTGGGATGCACGTACCGGACGAGACGTGAGGACGCCGAGAAACTCGCCGCGGACGCTCCCGAGCAGGTACTTCCGATCCGCTTCGACCTGCACGACGACACCACGGCGCTCACGGCGGTGGAGCGCGTCGTCTCCCACTGGGGACACCTCGATTCGCTCGTCCTGAACGCGGGCCAGTGGTCGGGCGGGCGGCTCGTCGAGACGGACCCGGACGCCTGGTGGAGCGTGATAGAGACGAACCTCCGCGGCACCGTCGCTCTCGCGCGGGCAGCGCTGCCCCACCTCGTGCACGGCAGGTCACCGAGCATCGTGCTGGTGTCGTCGGTCGTCGGCCTGATCGGTCACGCCGGCGACACCGCGTACGCGGGTGCGAAGTCCGCGATGATCGGCTTCGGTCGCTCACTCGCCAAGGAGGTCGCGCGGGACGGCATCCGGGTCAACGTGCTGGCCCCCGGCTTCGTCAGCACCGACATGACCGATGCAGTGCCCGACTCCGCGCGCAGGCGCATCGAACGAGAAACCGTCCTCGGCCGATTCGGCACCGTCGACGAAATCGCCAAGGCCGCAGTCTTCCTCAGCGAAGACGCCACATTCTGCACAGGCTCCGTCCTCACCGTCGACGGTGGCTGGGCGCTGTGACACACGACGACCGCAACGACCAACAACGAAGGGACACAACACCATGACCGCGACACTCACGCATTCGGTCGGCATTCCGGAGTCGGAGTACCTGGCGCTCCGGGACCGCATTTTCGAGGCGATCTGGTCCGAACTCGATCCACTCGAACAGCGGATCGAGAACGACGAGCAGGTTCCACACGACATCGTCATGCCCATCCTCGAGCGGATCGGCGCGCTCGGCCTGCTCGTCCCCCGCGAGTACGGCGGCAGCGGCCTGTCGATCGCCCAGTACCTGCCGATCATCGCCGAGTTCGCCAAGGTGCAGGGCGGGCTCCGGGTCATCGTCCACGTGCACAACTCCTTCGCCCACGCGCTATCCGAGATCGGCAGCGACCGACAGAAGGCGGACGTCCTCCCGGGCACGGCCACGGGCCGGAACTCGGTCGCGTTCGCGCTGACGGAACCGGGTTTCGGGACGGGCGCCGACCTCGGGTCGACCGCGGTGCGCGAGGGCGACGACTACGTCCTGAACGGCGAGAAGTGGTTGATCACCAACTCCGACATCGCGTCTCACTTCATCGTCTTCGCGAAGACGACCGCGACCGATGTCTCCGCGTTCCTCGTTCCCCGCGAGACCGACGGTCTCTCGATCGCAGCGCTTCCCGAGACGATGGGATGCAAGGGCACCGAGCACGGACGCGTCACCCTCGATTCCGTCCGGGTTCCCGCCACCGCCCTCGTCGGCGTCGAGGGACAGGGAAACGAGCACCTCGAACGCGCACTGGAGATCAGCCGGGTGTTCATCGCGGCAAGCTCCCTCGGCACGTCCGAGCGCGCCCTCGAACTGTCGATCGCCCACGCGAAGAGCCGTGTCACATTCGGCAAGCCGATCGGCACACGGCAGGCCATCCAGCGCTACCTGGCGGAGATGGCCACCGACGTCTACGCCCTGCGCGGGATCCTCGCCGACGCAGCACAGAAGTGGGATGCCGGCGAACGGATTCCCACCGAGGCCAGCATGTGCAAGCTGTTCGGCCTCGAGGCCGTCGGCCGGGTGACCGACCGGGCTCTGCTCATCCACGGCGGAATCGGATACACGCGCGCGCACCCGATCGAGCGCCTCTACCGGGATGCCCGCCTCAACTGGCTCGAGGAGGGCACCCCGACGATCCAGTACCTGGTCACGGCGGGACGCCTGCTCGACGGGTACGCGTTCTCCGACGCCTTCGAGACGTCGCGTACTAACTGACATCAGCCGCCCTGCGGCCGGGAACGGCCGCAGGGCGGCACCACGCTCGCGAAGGAGACGAACAATGACCGACCACCACGACCCCACCGTCCTCGTCGCGGGGGCACGAACCCCGTTCGGACGCTTCATGGGATCCCTGTCGAGCCTGAGCGCCCAGGTACTGGGTGGCCACGCGATCGGTGGTGCGCTGGAATCGGCCGGTGTCGACGCACGCGCCGTCGACCACGTCGTCATGGGCCAGGTGCTCACCGCGGGCAGCGGCCAACTGCCGGCGCGCGTCGCGGCGGCAGCCGCCGGAATCCCCATGACCACACCGGCACTGACCATCAACCGGATGTGCCTCTCGGGAATCGACGCGATAACGCTGGCGCACCAGATGATCTCCGCCGGCGACGCGGACATCATGGTCGCCGGCGGTCAGGAATCGATGAGCACGGCGCCGCACCTCCTGACGAACAGTCGGCGCGGGCACAAGTACGGCGACACGGTACTGATCGACCACCTCGCGTTCGACGGGCTCCAGGACGCCTTCACCGGGTCGTCGATGGGGGCGCTCACCGAGTCGAGGAATCCCGAGTACGGGATCACCCGGGACGCCCAGGACGAGTGGGCCGCTCGCTCGCACCGTGCGGCCGCACGCGCGCGCAAGGACGGCGTCTTCGCGGCCGAGATCGTTCCCGTTCCGATCAGGTCCGGGCGGGGTGAGTCAACCGATTTGAGCCACGACGAGGGCATCCGGGCCGACACCTCGGCAGCGGACCTCGCGGGTCTGCCCCCGGCTTTCGCCGCAGGCGGCTCGCTGACGGCCGGCAACTCGTCACCAATCTCCGACGGTGCCTGCGCCGTCGTGGTCACACGGAAGTCGACGGCCGTCCGGCTCGGACTGTCGTGGCTGGCCGAGATCGGATCACGTGCCGTGGTCGCCGGACCCGATTCGGGTCTGCACGAGCAGCCGTCCAACGCCATCCAGGCTGCATGCCGACGGGAGGGGATCGCACCTCGCGACCTCGATCTCGTCGAGATCAACGAGGCGTTCGCCGCGGTCACACTCGTTTCGTCCGAACGCCTCGGTCTCGACGCGGACCGGGTGAACGTCAACGGCGGCGCGATCGCGCTCGGCCACCCGATCGGTGTCTCGGGGGCACGGATCGTCCTGCACCTCGCGCTCGAACTGCGACGCCGCGGCGGTGGCGTCGGCGCAGCGGCGCTGTGCGGGGGCGGGGGCCAGGGGCAGGCCCTGATCGTGCACGTCGAACGGTGATTCGATGAGCACCAAATACGACCTCAACCGCGCCGAAATTCTGCGCGTGTCCGCCGAGTTGTTCGCGAGGTCGGGCTACCACGGCACCGGGATCGCCGACCTGGGCACGGCGGTGGGGCTCGGCCGCGGGGCCCTGTACCACTACATCGGCAGCAAGGAGGAGGTGCTGTTCGCGATCAGCAGCCGGCAACTCGCGCAGATGAACGACGTGGCCGACGAACTCGCCCTGACCGAACCGGATCCGGAGCGCCGCCTCCGCGGTCTGGCACGGGCCCTGCTCCGCAACATCGCCGAGTACCGCGCCGAGTGGACGGTGTTCTTCCGCGAGTACCACGCCCTGACCGGTGATCGGCGTGCGCGGGTCGTCGCGGCACGCGAACGGTACGAATCGCATTGGCGGCACGCGTTCGACGAAGGCGTCCGAGACGGGGTGTTCACCCTGTTGCCGCCGTTGATGATCAAGGGTGTGCTCGGCATGTTCAACTACAGCTACCTCTGGCTCACCGCCGACGGGGCCCGCACCCCCGAAGAGATCGCCGACGGCTTTCTCGACGCCCTGATCACCGGACTGGCCGCGCCGAACCCGTGATCTGGGCCGTCTAGACTCACATCTTCGACCGCCGGGAGACAAAGGGGCCCTTCGATGAGCGACAAGTACGACGCCAACCGGGACCGAGTCCTGCAGGTGGCCGCCGAATTGTTCGCGAAGTCGGGCTACCACGGCACCGGGGTCGCCGAGATCGGTGAGGCGACCGGGCTGGGCCGGGGAGCGCTGTACCACTACATCGGCAGCAAGGAGGCAATCCTCTACGAGATCAGCAGCCGGCAACTCGCGCAGATGAACACGGTGGCCGACGAACTCGCGCTGTCCGAGGCCGATCCGGAGAAACGGCTGCGCGGCCTCGCACGAGCCCTCATGCGGAACATCGCCGAGCACCGTGCGGAGTGGACGGTCTTCTTCCGCGAGTACCACGCCCTGACGGACGAGCGTCGGGATCGCATCATCGCCGAACGTGAACGCTACGAATCGCATTGGCGGAACGCGCTGGAGCAGGGCATCCGCGACGGACAGTTCCGGGCTCTCCCGCGGCTGATGGTCAAGGGCCTGCTGGGCATGTTCAATTACAGCTACCTCTGGATCACCCCCGCGGGCGCCGAGACACCCGAGGAGATCGCGGACGAGTTCCTCGACGCCGTCGTCACGGGGATGCGGGCGTGAGGCGCTTCGCGCCCGTGCGCGGTTAGCGAGTCTCTGCACTCGTTCGCCGCGCACGGGCGGCGAAGCCGCTGGCTTGGACGCACCAAGCCAGTACGGACTATCCTCGTTGCATGAGTCCGTCGTCGGCCACGCCTGCCCGTTGCTCCATCGCGCGCACCCTCGAACTCCTGGGCGACAAGTGGACGCTGCTCATCGTCCGCGACGCCTTCTGGGGCCACAGTCGGTTCTCGGAGTTCACCCGCAGTCTCGGGGTGGCGTCCGACGTGCTCACGGCACGGTTGGCGATGCTCGTCGACGAAGGGATCCTCGAACGTCGCGCCTATCGTCAGGAGGGGTCGCGGGAACGTCTGGAGTATGTGCTGACGGAGAAGGGCAAGCAGTTGCATGTCGTGATCGGGGCGCTGGGCCAGTTCGGTCGCGACCATCTGCCGCGTCCGGGTAGCACCTCCCCCGAGTACACCGACGAGACCACCGGCGAGGCCGTGTCCCTCGCCTTCGTCACCGACGACGGTCGCCGCGTCCCCGCATCGACTCTGCATGTACAGCAGGGTGCTCCGGCCCCGGCGGGCGATTCGCAGGGTTAACCGGAACTCGTGAAGAACGGGGCGCGACCTCGTCGTATCCGTGCTAACTTGGAAATTCCAAGTTAGCGAGAGAGCAAGGAAACCATGTCTGTACAACACGGAGTTCACGCAGTCGAGAATTTCTGGGCCCGGGTGTGGCAGTCACCCCAGGACCCGCACGCGATCGACGAGCTCGTCGTCGAGGATTTCGTCATCGTCACCGGCGGGGAGGCGATCCGCGGCCGGGACGCCTTCAAGGAATGGGTGCTGAAGTTTCAGTCGACCGTCGAGGATCTGGAGTTCATCCCCGTCGAAACGTTCCAGAACGAGGACGGTTCCCGCGTCGCGTCGCTGTGGGAAATGACCGGCCGCAACCGCGGATTCATGGGTACCGAACCCGACGGGCAACCGATCCATCTGACGGGCACCGCGGTGTGGAGCGTCCGCGCTGACGGGATGCTCGAATCCAATCGCGTCGAGCGCAATGCTTGGGAGCTGCACCGGCGGCTGACGGCCTAGGCGCTTCGCGCCCGTGCGCCTTTCTGGTTGCGGGAGCTACCAAAAAGGGGCACGAGCGGCGGAGCCGCCTACTTGGCTGCGGCGATGCGGGCCTCGGCGACGGCGTCGGCTGCGGCGCCGGCGAGGATGCCGTCCCGCTTCGCGACGTCGAGGATCTGGACGACGGTGGCGAAGATCTTCTCGACCTGCGCGCGGACGTCGTCGGCGGACGTGCCGAGCCGCTCGCCGGCGACCTGGATGAGTCCGCCGCCGTTGGCGACGTAGTCGGGAACCCAGGTGATGCCGCGTTCGCCGAGGTCGTGCTCGACCGCGGGGTGGGCGAGCTGGTTGTTGGCGGCCCCGCAGATCACCTGGGCGGTGATCGCGGCGACGGACTCGTCGGTGAGCGTGGCGCCCATCGCGCAGGGTGCGTAGACGTCGAGTTCCTGCCCGATGACGCTCGACGCGATCTTGACGTCGGGGAAGTCGCGGGCCACGCGGTCGAGTGCGGCGGCGTTGACGTCGGTGGCGACCACCGACGCGCCGTCGGCGAGCAGCAGCTTGATCAGCTGGTAGCCGACCTTGCCGGTGCCCTCGACGCCGACGGTGCGGCCGGCGAGGCTTGCGGTGCCCCACGTGGCCTGGGCGGCGGCGCGCATGCCCTGGAACACGCCGAGGGCGGTCATCGGGGCGCTGTCGCCGGACCCGCCGGCGGCCGTGTTGCGTCCGACGACGTAGTCGGTGGCGCGGCCCATCACGTCGAGGTCGTCGGAGTTGGTGCCCACGTCGCCGGCGGTGATGTACCGGCCGCCGAGCGTCTGAACGAACCGGGCGTACGCCTCGAGCAGCGCCTCCGACTTTCCGGTGGCGGGGTCGCCGATGATGACGGCCTTACCGCCGCCGAGGTCGACTCCGGCGATCGCCGACTTGTAGGTCATGCCCCGCGACAGACGCAGGACGTCCTTGAGTGCGGCGGCCTCGTCGGCGTACGGGTAGAAGCGGGTTCCGCCGAGCGCCGGTCCGAGGGTGGTGTCGTGGATCGCGACGATCGCCTTGAGTCCGGTGGCGGGGTCCTGGAAGAACGTCACCTGCTCGTGGGCGGTGTCGGTGGGGAAATCGGTGCGCTCGAACACTCCAGCGTTTTCGGGTAGTGCGGTGTCGTGACGTTCCGCGGTGAGAGTCATGTCTTCTCAGGACCTTTCCGGAGTGGTGGCAATCGTGATGGTGGAGGTGTCGACGCCGAGTTCGGCGAGACGCTGGAGGTAGACGGTGACGTTGCGCAGCTTCACGTCCTCGTAGCCCCGGACGAGGTCGGGGGTCGCGGCGATCAGCGTTGCGGTGTCGTAGGTGTCGGCGGAGAGGTCGGCGACGAGGCGGGCCACCGTGGTCTCGTAGTGTGCGAGCAGCTGACGCTCGAGGCGACGGACCTTGGCGTAGCCGAACGGGTCGAACGCGGTGCCGCGCAGGAACTTCGCCTTGGCGAGGGTCTTGAGCGCGACGTGTGAGCGGGGGCCGAATCCGATCTTGGTCTTGCGGCCCATGGCCTTGAGGACGGGCGGGTGCAGCTTGTAGGTGAGCTTGCCCGCGCCGGGGACCTCGCCGGCGGCGGCGTCGAGGAACGCCTGGTCGGTGAGCATCCGGGCCACTTCGTATTCGTCCTTGTAGGCGGTGAGCTTGTGCAGGCCGGCGGCGACGGCCTCGCTGAACTCGGTCCGGCTGCCCAGTTCGCGCTCGGCGTCCCATGCCTGCTGCACCAGGGCGATGTAGCGGGCGGCGACGCGGTCGCCCTGGAAGGCGACGAGGTTCGCGGCGCGGCGTTCGGTGAGTTCGAGCGTCGTGCCGTCCAGGGTGGATCCGGCGAACAGGTGCGTCGGGACGACGGTGTCGCTGCGCTGGGGCACGGCGGCCGAGCTGGTGGCGGCGAGGAAGGCTTCCCGGTCGGCGACGGCGACGCGTCCCCAGTGGAATGCGGCCTTGTTGGACTCGACGGCGACGCCGTTGATCTCGAGGGCTTCCTCGATGAAGCGGGCGGGGACGGGCAGTCCGCCGGCCTGGTAGGCCGCGCCGACCAGCAGGAAGTTGGCGGCGGCCGTGCTGCCGAACAGTGCGGTGGCGGCGGCGAGCCCGTCGATCGCGGTCAGTTCGCGGGCCGAGACGTCGAGACGCTCGAGCAGCTTGTCCTCGTCCGGGTAGCGGACGGCGGGGTCGTAGACCATGTCGCCGGTCGGGGTCTGGCTGGTCGACGCGACGGTGATGGTCCGCTCGGAGCTGCCGAAGCCGGCGTACTTGGCGTCGGCCGCCGTCAGCAGGTCGAATGCGAGGACGCAGTCGGCGGTCGCGGGGCTGATCCGGTTGGACGGCGCCGAGCTTCCCGACCGCGTCTTCTGATCGCTGAGCCGCAGGTGCGAGGTGACGGGTCCGGCCTTCTGGCTGAGTCCGGTCTGGTCGAGTCCCTCGACGTGCAGCCCGGCGCGCAGTGCGGCCATGCCGAGCACCTGGTTGACGGTGACGATGCCGGTACCACCGACACCGGCCATGAACAGGTTGTGCGTTCCGGTCCACACTGCGGGGTCGGGGTCGCCGACCTCCGGCGGAACCGGGATCTCGCGCAACGTCTTCGGTGCGCCTTCCTCGGGCAGCTCGACCGTCACGAACGACGGGCAGTCGCCCTCGAGGCAGGAGTAGTCGGTGTTGCAGCTGGTCTGGTCGATCTTGGTCTTGCGGCCGAATTCGGTGTCGACGGGCTGCACGGACAGGCAGTTGGACTTGACGCCGCAGTCGCCACAGCCCTCGCAGACGGCCTCGTTGATGACGACGCGGGTGCGGCGGGCGGGCAGCTTGCCGCGCTTGCGCTTGCGGCGGGCCTCGGCGGCGCACTGCTGATCGAAGATCAGCACGGTGACACCCTCGACGTCGCGGAGGACGCGCTGCGCCTCGTCGAGCCGGGTGCGGTCCCACAGCAGGGTGTTGGCGGCGAAGTGGGCGCCCTTGTGCCGCTTGGGGTCCTCGGCGCACACGATGATCTGCTTGACGCCCTCGGACGCCAGCTTGTGGGTCAGCTGCGGCACGGTCAGCCCGGCCTCGGCGTCCTGCGCCCCGGTCATCGCGACGGCGGAGTTGTAGAGCACCTTGTACGTGATGTTGACGCCGGCGGCGACGCACGCCTGCACGGCGAGCTGACCGGAGTGGAAGTAGGTGCCGTCGCCGACGTTCTGGAACATGTGCTTGACGTCGCTGAACGGGGCCTGCCCGATCCACTGCGCGCCCTCGCCGCCCATCTGGGTGAGCATCGTGACGGCGCTGTCGGTGCGGCCGGACATCGTGACCAGCGTGTGGCAGCCGATGCCGCCGCCCGCGATCGATCCCTCGGGTACCGCGGTGGAGCGGTTGTGCGGGCAGCCGGAGCAGAAGTACGGGGTGCGCGACGTCGGGAGGACGGTCAGCTCGAGGCGCGGCGGCGGGGCCGGCGTCAGCGCGACCCGGTCCTTCAGGACGCGGCGCAGCGGTCCGGTGAGACGGGCGGCGGTCAGTTCACCGTCGACGGGAATCAGGTTCTTGCCCTGCGCGTTCTTCTTCCCCAGCACTGCCGGTGCGCTGGCGCCGCCGTAGAGGATGTCCTTGAGCTGCGACTCGACGAACGGCATCTTCTCCTCGACGACGAGGACCTGCTCGACGCCGTCGGCGAGTTCGCGAACCTTGTCGGCGCCCAGCGGGTAGGGCATGCCGACGCGGAGGATGCGGATGCCGGCGTCCTCGAGCTGGGAGTCGCCGAGCCCGAGGTCGAGCAGGGCCTGGCGCAGCGAGTCGTAGGCGGTGCCGACGGCGGCGATGCCCAGCCACGCGCTGCGCGGGTTCACCTCGATCTTGTCGATCTCGTTGGCGGCGTTGAACGCCTCGACCATCGCCCAGCGCGGCCCGTACAGGTCGGCCTCGGCATAGACGCTGTCGGGCGGGGACGCGAGCACGCGCTGCCGGTACGACCACGGCTTGCCGTTCCACTCGATCTCGGGGAGCACGATGTCGAGGTCGGCGAAGTCGCGGTCGAGGGTCCAGAGTCCGTCGGCCACGTCGGCGACGATCTTCATGCCCGACCAGCAGCCGGAGATCCGCGACAGCGCCACACCGTAGAGGCCGAACGTGATGACCTCCTCGGCGTTGCGCGGGAAGAACACGGGCATGCCCATCGCGGCCATGGACCGCTCACTGGCGCAGGGGATGGTGGAGGACTTGGCGTTGGGGTCGTCGCCGACGAGGACGAGGACGCCGCCGCGGGCGTTCGCGCCGTACATGGCGGCGTGCCGGATGGAGTCGCTGGCGCGGTCGAGGCCGGGACCCTTGCCGTACCAGACGCCGACGACGCCGTCGTGGGTGCGCTCGCCCTGCGGGAGGTCGACCTGGCTGCCCCAGACGGAGGTCGCGGCGAGTTCCTCGTTCATGCCGGGCACGAACTTCACGTCGTGGTCGGTGCTCAACGTGGGGATGGCGGCGATGGTGCGGTCGAGTCCGGCGAGGGGGCTGCCCTGGTAGCCGGAGACGAACGTCGCGACGTTCAGTCCCGCGCGGCGGTCGCGTTCGTGCTGCTCCACCAGCTGGCGGGCGATGGCCTGCACACCGGTCATCAACACCGGGCCCGAGTCGGCCCGGTATCGGTCGGCGAGATCAAAGGATGCTGCACTGGTGCGAGCGTCGTCTAACTGAGTCATCTGCGATTCCCGATCCGTCGCGTTGAGCATTTCGTGAGCTTGATCCTGTATCTGGTCTAAGATTTGGTCAACGCAAATCGGATCAACTGATCAGTTCACGCAACAGGTGACGGTCGTCACTTCCCGGAGGTACCCAAAGTGCTCAGCATCGACAAGCTCGACGTGCAGTTGCTCGGACTGCTCGGCCAGGACTCACGCATGAGCGTGGCCGAACTCGCCAACTCGCTGGGCGTTGCCCGCAACACCGTCCAGTCCCGGATGAAGCGCATGGAGACCAGCGGACTGCTCACCGGCTTCCGCCCCAACCTCGACCTCGCCGAGGTCGGGATTCCCATCCAGGCGTTCGTCGGGCTCGAACTCGAACAGGGCAAGCTCACCGCCGTCGGCAACCGCCTCGTCGACCTGCCGGAGGTCATCGAGATCCACGCGACCACCGGCCGCGAAGATCTGCTGGTGCGGGTGGCCACGTCCACGCACGCGGAGCTGCAGAAGTTGCTGGAGAAGATCGCGAACCTGCCCGGCATCACGCATTCGACCACCACCATCGCGCTGACCAGCCCGCTGCCGTACCGGATTCAGCCCCTGCTCGAGCACCTCACCGACGACTCCGGGTGGGGCCGGTCCACGGCACTGCCCCGTTCACAGCGCTAGCTCCGGTGCAGTAGTTTCAGACCATGAGTGAGAGTCAGGGACGAATCGCGTTCATCCAGGCCACGTGGCACCGCAACATCGTCGATCGCGCGCGCGAGGGCTTCACCGACGAGGTGAACACGCTGGGGTATTCGAAGGACGAGCTGGACTTCTTCGAGGTGCCGGGCGCGTTCGAGATCCCGCTGCACGCACGCCGCCTCGCCCTCACCGGGCGTTACGACGCCGTCGTCGCGGCCGCGCTCGTCGTGGACGGTGGCATCTACCGGCACGAGTTCGTCGCGACCGCGGTGATCGACGGCCTCATGCGCGTGCAACTCGACACGGACGTACCGGTGTTCTCGGTTGTGCTGACGCCGCACCACTTCCACGAGCACGACGAGCACCTCAACTACTTCCACGACCACTTCGTGAAGAAGGGTGCCGAGGCCGCTCGTGCCTGCGTCGCCACCGTCACGTCGCTGAAGTCGCTGCCGACCGCGAACTGAGATTCGCCCACTCCGAACCGCAACGAGAAACCACCGTCAGTACGTACTGACGGTGGTTTCCTCGTATTACCTGTCCTTCGCGTGCCGGTGCTGGACGTAGAGGAGCCAGAACACGGGCGCGCCGACGACGGCGAGGATCGTCGCGAACACCCGCAGCCCGACGTTCCCTTCGCCGAAGGGGGCGATCATGAGGACAATCGTGCAGACGACGGCGCCGAGGAGTCGCCAGTGGGCGCCGAAGAAGCCTGCGACCATCGCCCATGCGTTGCGGGCGACGATGCGCGCCGGCGATTCGGGCTCCGGTGGGGGCGGCGGGGACGGGGCCACCGCAACCGTCGAGTTACGCGCGGCGGCCACCAGTTTCGGGGCGTGGACACCGACCGGCGGGGTATCGCCGTCGGGCTCGCACCGGAACAGGGCGATGCCCACCGTGTCCGCGTAGTCGACGGCCTCGTCCGTGTATCCGGGGCCGGAGAAGTACAGGAGCTTCCGGGCGTGGCTGGTTCCGCGGGTGCCGTAGAGGTTCGCGAGGTCCGACTTGCCTGCACTGCCGCCACGCCACTTCACCTGCGCGTACGCGCGTGACGAGTAGACGTCGATGCCGCCGTCCGCGCCTCCGAGTAGCGCTGTGGCGTCGCCGTAACCGAGCTTCTGCATCTGCTCGGCGGCGTTGATTTCGGCTTCAGCCGCCGTGCGTATGCGTGCCATGCCTCACTCCCCCAGATCGAACCAGTCTTTCCCCTCGAAGGTACCCGCAGATCCGGTCAAACCAGCTATCGGCCGGTGAACGTCACACCGGCGCCATCGAATTGCAACACACTGCAACTCTTCCCGCCCCCGGCCGCGCGCCCGTACCGTTCCCCGAATCAGCACGTTCACAACGTAGTGAGGGCGGATTCATGAGGGCAGCACGCTTCCACGGCCGACGCGACATCCGGATCGACGACATCCCGGAGCCGGAATTGCGGCCGGGCGCGGTGAAACTCCGGGTCGCGTGGTGCGGAATCTGCGGCACCGACCTCCACGAGTACCTGGAGGGCCCGATCTTCATCTCCCCGCCGGGGCATCCCCATCCGCTGTCGCACGAGAATGCTCCGGTGACGATGGGCCACGAGTTCTCCGGGACGGTCGAGGAGGTCGGTGAGGGCGTCACCGATGTCGCCGTGGGTGACAACGTGGTGGTGGAGCCGTACTTCGTGTGCAACGAGTGCGCGTCCTGCAAGGCAGGCAATTACCACCTGTGTACGAAGATGGGTTTCATCGGATTGGCCGGTGGCGGGGGCGGACTCAGCGAGAAGGTGGTGGTCGACCGCCGGTGGGTGCACAAGATCGGCGACATCCCGCTCGACGAGGCGGCCCTGATCGAACCGCTCAGCGTCGCGCACCATGCGGTCGTCCGCAGCGGGGCCAAGGCCGGCGACGTCGCGCTGGTCGGCGGCGCGGGGCCGATCGGACTCCTGGTGGCCGCGGTCCTGAAGGGTCTGGGTGTCACCACGATCGTCACGGAACTCAGCGACGCCCGGAAGCAGAAGGCGCTGTCCAGTGGGGTCGCGCATCACGTGATCGACCCGTCGTCGGAGGACGTGAAGACCCGGGTGCTCGAGCTGACCGACGGTGTCGGCGCCGACCTCGGGTTCGAGTGCGCCGGGGTCAACGCCGTCCTCGACACCATCCTCGACGCCGTCCGGCCCGCAGCCGTGGTGGTGAACGTGTCGATCTGGGGAAAGCCCGCGACGGTCGACATGCAGAAGCTCGTCCTCAAGGAGATCGACCTGCGCGGCACCATCGCCTACGTCCGAGATCACGAGGCGGTGATCGAGCTGGTGCGCAGCGGCGTGATCGACCTGGCCCCGTTCATCACCGGCCGGATCGAACTCGACAACCTGGTCTCCGAGGGCCTCGCGACGTTGATCGAGCACAACGACACGGCGGTGAAGATCCTGGTCCGGGCGTGACCGTCAGTCGGGTTCGTCCGTCGACGGCGTCACCGCCCTGGCCTTGAGCGCCAGCCACAGCTCCATGCGGTCGTCGGCCTGGTCGAGGTTCCGCCCGGTCAGCGCCGCGATCTTGTCGATCCGGTTCCGGACGGTGTTGCGGTGCACGGAGAGGGCGGCCGCCGCCGGGTCCCAGGCCCCGTTGGCTCGCAGCCATTCCTCGAGCGTTCGCTGGAGTTCGACGCGTTCGCGCGGCTCGAGCTGATCGAGGGGTGCGAGGACGGCGGTCGAGAAGCCGCTGAGCACGTCGGCCGAGCCGAGTCGCAGCAGCAACTGCACGGTCTCCCCTTCCTTGGCGTCGACGGCGCGGCCCAGTCGGGCGCTGACGGCGACGAGAGATCGCGCCTGCATCGCCGACACGGCCAGCGCGTCCACCGGAACCAGCGCGCCGATCCCGATGGCGCATCCCTCTGCCACGCCCGACAGCAGGTCCGCCAGCCCGGCGACCTCGGGGTGCGCGATCTCGATGTCCGAATTGCGCTGTCTCAGGACGGAATCCGGAAGGACCGAACCGATCCGGACGGTCAGGTCGGCCACAGCCTCGGGAGTGGAGCGCACGACGGCGATCTGCAGGGGTTCCCGGGACAGCCCGATGCCGGCCGCGATCTGATGTGCGCGCTCCCGCCGGAGTCCGGGTCTGAGCAACTGCGCCAGCGCCGCCGCCCGCCGCTGCCGCTCCGGTTCGCCGGCCACGTGACGCCGTTCGAGTTCGAGCGACAGCAGCGAGACGAGAACATTGGACGCGTGCCGCAGCGCGCTGTCCGCCGACCGCTCGAGCACGACGAACGCGAGCGGGTTGTCGATGCGAACGGGGTGCAGTTCGAGTTCCCGCCGACCGGCACCGCCGAACGCCGTCCAGCCCTTCGCCCGGGTGGTGTAGCGACCCACCTGGTCTTGGGCGTCCTGCAGGAACGCCGCGTCGACGCCGTCGGAGAGTTGGACCACCCCGCCGGACGCGTCCAGCACCGCGCAGAGGGAGCCGCTGACGCACCGCCACTTGTCGAGCAGTCCGCTCAGGGGCGACGGTCCGGCCGCGACCGCGGTGAGCTGATAGCTGAGTTCGATGGCGTCCTCGAGCGCACGTTTCTCCTCCTCGGCGATCCGGGAGAAGATCCATTTGGTGATGGCGATGAACGGCACCGAGTCGGGGGCGATGAGCAGCGGGACGCCGAATTCGCGCGCCGCCGCAACGAGGGGCGCCGGCGGCGCCTGGTAGGGCAGCCCGTGCCCCAGACCGAGGCACAGTGCGGCGACCCCGCCCGCGACGCAGTCCCGCACGTAGTCGCGGCACCCGGATTCGGTGGTGGGAAGCATCAGGCCGACGGTCATCAGCAATTCGCCACCCTGCAGCCAGTCCCGCGGACGCGTCAGTTCGGACACGTGCGCTGCGGTAATGGGGTTGCCGACTCCCGCCGTCCCGCTCATCGACGTGAGCCGCAGCGTGGGAGCAGACAGGACGTCCTGGACGGTGATCACCGGCGACCTCTTGTACTAATTGCCCAACCGTAATAGACGAACTGTACATCTCGCCTCTGGTGCCGGGGCGGCGCAGTGCGCAGAGTGGTGATCAGAGCCACAGCACCTCCAAGGAGTTTCAGTGTCAGATCACTCCGGCGACACCGCCGCGACCCTCGGTGGCACCATCGAGACCCGCTCGATCGACTACGTCCCCGAGGACGAACGTCACGGGAAGGTCCGCGACCAGGGCCCCTTCTGGTTCGTCGGAAACTTCCAGCCCTTCACGGTGGCCATCGGCTTCGTCGGCCCCGCCCTCGGCCTGTCGCTGGGCTGGACGGTCGTCGCGGGCATTCTCGGCATCTTCTTCGGAACGCTGTTCATGGCGTTCCACGCGTCGCAGGGACCGGTGCTCGGACTCCCGCAGATGGTGCAGTCCCGCGCGCAGTTCGGCTATCGCGGTGTCGTCCTCGCACTCATCGGGACGTTGTTCACGTACGTCGGGTTCAACGTCGTGGACGTCGTCATCATCAAGGCGGGCCTGCACAGCATCTTCGGGTGGAACGCGGCCGTCATCGCCGTCGTCATCACCGCGGTCGCCACGCTGCTCGCGATCTACGGTCACGATCTGCTGCACCTGTCGTTCCGTGTGCTGTTCTGGCTGTCGCTGCCGCTGTGGGCCATCCTCACGTGGGGCGTCGTGTTCGGGCACGCCGGCGGCGACGCGGGCGCGGCGACGGGCGGGTTCACCCTGCTGGCGTTCATCGCCCAGTTCAGTGTCGCGGCCTCCTACAACATCACCTACGCGCCGTACGTGTCGGACTACTCGCGGTACCTGCCGCGCAACACGCGGACGTCGGCCATCGTGTCGGCCGTGTTCCTCGGCGCCTCCGCGTCGCCGGTCTGGCTGATCCCGGTGGGTGCGTGGATGGCCACCCGGCTCGGAGCGGCGGATGCGCTCGCCGGCATCCACGACGCCGGCAACTCGGTGGTCCCGTTCCTCGGCAGTGTGCTCGCCCTCGTCGCGACGCTCGTGCTGGTGGCGACCATGGGCCTGAACGCGTACAGCGGCATGCTCACCGTGATCACCGGCATCGACTCCTTCCGGAAGGTCACCCCGTCCCGCCGGATCCGGGTGGTGACCGTCCTCGCGCTGGCCGCGGTCTGGCTGGTGCTGAGCCTGCTGTTCACCGATTCGACGACCGTCCTGAACACGACGCTGCTGATCATGCTGTACCTCCTCGTGCCGTGGACCGCCGTCAATCTCACCGACTTCTTCTTCGTGCGCCGCGGGCATTACGCCATCACCGACCTGTTCACGCCGGACGGGCTGTACGGAATGTGGTCGTGGCGGGGAATGACGGCCTTCTTCGCCGGCATCGTCGCCTCCGTTCCGTTCATGGTGCTGCCGTTCTACGTCGGGCCGATCGCCGCGGCCCTCGGTGACGTCGACGTCGCGTTCGCGGTCGGACTCGCCGTGTCGGGGATCGCGTACTGGGTCCTGTCCCGGTCGCTGGACCTCGACACCGAGGAACGGTTCATCGAAGACAGCGAAGCCGCGCTGGCAGTCGAGGAGACCCCAGCTCATGGCTGACACGAAAACGGCTGACGTCCAGCACGCGATCGACGCGCTGATCCGGGCATTCGGCGAGCACGACACGACCGCCTACTTCGAGGCGTTCAGCCCGGACGCGACGTTCGTCTTCTACACCCACCCGGTGCCGCTGCCCAGTCGCGAGGCCTACCGCGACCTGTGGGCCGAGTGGGAGTCGGACGGGTTCCGCGTTCTGGCGTGCCGTTCCAGCGAGCAGAACGTCACGTTTCCGGCCCCGGATGTCGCGGTGCTGACGCACCGGGTCGGCACCACCGTGCGGGATTCGACAGGAACGGTCGAGCTCGACGAACGAGAGACGATCCTGTTCCGGCGGCGTGAAGATTCAGGCTGGATCGCCGTCCACGAGCACTTGTCGCCCCAGTCGATCACAGCCTGATAGCTGACAGATAGCTGGCTCGACGTGGACCGCGTCACATCAGGACCCTGTCGAGTTGCGGACGCAGTCGCCCGACGGTGTACTGGTCAGTAAACCTGCCCGGCTCGGCCTATCGCGAAGGTGCACAGATGACGGACGAACGGCCCGGCAAGAATCAGACCCCACCGGACAAGGCCACGCGACCGACACCGAAGGAGGCGACCCCGGACGTCTCCAAGACCGATCTCGCGGCCGTCGTCGACGCGCTCACCGCGACGAACGAGAAGAATTTCGACTTCTGACCTCGCTCCTCAGGCCCGTTCCCGGTGCGGCACGAACTCGAACGTCAGGCACGCGAACGCCACGGGCAGCAGGTAGCGGAAACGCAGGAGGACGTAGCGCCGGTTCCCCGTGGAATGGAACTTGCCGAGGTAGCGGTACAGCGACTCGAGCGAGATCAGCACGTCGCCGAGGTGCAGGACACGGCGGAAGAGCCGGGCCCCCGCGCCGGGTGCGTCGGGGTCGAGGAGTTCGGGGAACGCCGCGAACGACAGCGAGACGTATCGCGCACCGGTGTGCCCGGCGTAGCGGATGACGTCGACGGTCATGCGTTCGTCGGTGCCGTTCGGCGCGCCGTCGGCTCGCCACGGAACGTCGAGGCTCAGTTCGCGGGCGGAATCGGCGGTGCCGTAACGCTGGAAGGCGACGGCGCGCCCGGTGCAGTCGCGGGCGATGACGAGCAGAACACCGGGGAGTGCGCCGTCCAGCAGGTGGTCGAGGATCATCGAGAACCCGCGGCGCTGATGTCCGGCGCGGGCGTTCTCGACGATGTCCGTCAACTCCCGGCGCGTTGGTTCGTCGAGCGCGGCTTCCGGGACGATCTCGGTGGTGAGCCCGGCGTTGTGGGTGCGCTGCACGGCCTGCCGGAGGTTGCGGAATTTCCTGCCGTGCAGGGTGAAGTGTCCGACGTCGATCACCACGTCACGGCCGATCGGGACCGCCGACAACGGCTTTCGGGTGTCGCCGCCGATCTCCCACAGCCGGGCGACGCGCTCCCCCGCTCCGAGCACGGCGACGCGCCAACCGCGTTCGGCCGCGAACTCGGAGAACTCGTCGAGGAGGGCGCCGAATTCGAGCGCGTTGCCGATGGGATCGCCGGAGACGACCGCTATTCCGGATCGCGCCCGGTAGGCGATCGCCGCGGTGCCCGACGCGTTGAAGTAGTACGACTTCGCCGAATTGAGGGCGAACGGCGACAACGGGTCGTCCGTGGTCTGCTGGATCAGCGAGAAGACGCGGGCACGGTCCTCGGGTTGCGGCACACTGCGCACCGGCAGCATCAGGACGGGTCCGGTGGCCACGAGGAGGAGAAATCCCGGAGTCGAATGTGCGCTCGTGTACGCCACATCCGCGGCCGCAACGAACACCACCGCGGCCACCGAATGTGTCATGGTGACGGGCCGCCGCAGATGCAGTCCCCGGGCCACGAGCAGGACGGCGATTCCGGCCGCCACCATCCACGTGCGAACGGGACCCGACCGCCCGGCCATCCACGTGAGCACGAGGCCGACCACGACGGTTGCGCCGACGAGCGCCATCCGCGCTGCGGGTGATTCGGGCCGGTACACCCGCAGCCCCGGCACGGTCATCGGTGTCGACTTCGAATTCTGCATCCGCACCCCTGCCCCAGGTGACGACTGTTCCGGTGCCTCCAATCTAGCGGCTCCGCCGCCCGTGAGTGGTTGACGAGTCCCTGGACTCGTGTCATGTCTCAGGACTTGGAGGACAGATATGTCTCAGGACTTTGAGGACAGTTT